>JAHEMX010000441.1 GCA_024643445.1 Desulfobulbaceae bacterium
CCAGGAGCGGCCCGATGCCACCCCCAAGTTTTCGGTAATCCGTCAAGAGAATCCGAACGGCGGCAAGGAATCCCTGATCCTGCCCTATGCCTTTCCGTCAGACTCGATGGGGACGACCGGAGGCGTCGGAGGAATGGTCAAGGGCTACTACCAGGACCAACTGCTCCTCGGGGCAACCGTTTACGGCAGCGGTGATGATGCCTACGGAATCATAGGCGGCGTGTGGGACTTCCGCATCCCCTACGCCGAACGGATCTTCTTCAGTGCGATGGGCGCCCTCGGCCATTACCCCCGGCAGCGTGCGTACACCCAGTCACCGCGACCACCGTCCGATGCAACCCCACCGCCTGCGGGAACAAACAATTCCAGCGAGGACGATTACGCGGAGTTTGAAGGCAACGATAACTGGCTTGATCTCAAGCTTGAATATGTGCTGCCGATCGGCAGTATGAAGGATACCAGCATCGCCCAATACCGCCTGAAGGACGGTATCCTGCAGTCTGGCGCAAGCGGCGGCGGTGCATGGAATCCGCTGGATTCCGGAATATCGGTGCTGCTCCTGGGCCAGAACAGCAGGTACCAGAGTTTCAATACAGCACCAGCCACGGTTTCCGGAGACACCTTTCCCTTTACGTTCGGCTATCTCTACAACAATACCGATTTCCCGAGCAACCCGACCATCGGCAGTTCACAGTATATCGCCTACACCAAGGACTTCAGTGACTCAACCACCGGCTCCTGGGATTTTCTCGAGTTCGAGGCGAGCAAGTATTTTGACCTCGGTCCGTCGAAATATTCGCGCCAGCAGGTGCTGGCCCTCAATTTCTGGACCGGCAGTTCCCTGTCCTGGAATGAAACCACCACCGCGGACGGTGAAGTGCAGATCGTCAACAAGCCGCCCTATATCGACGGGGCCCGGCTCGGCGGTTTTTACCGGATGCGCGGCTACCCGATCAACCGTTTCAACGACCGTTCCGTCATCTACGGCGCGGCTGAATACCGCTATACGCTGAAATACAATCCGGTGGCCGGCGTTTCCTGGCTGCGCTGGCTGAAGCTGGACTGGTTCCAGCTCGTACCCTTTGTTGAAGTCGGCAGGGTGGCCGGTGATTATGAGCTGTCGGAACTGTTCAGTGACCTGAAAGCGGATGCAGGGCTCGGCATCCGGTCCATGATGGCCGGCGGCGTCATAAGATTCGACATGGCCGTGTCTGACGAAGGAGGTACCGCCTGGGTCATGTTTAATCATCCGTTCTAAACCGGCTCTACCCTCAAGTAATTGAGTAATGGCCGAGAAAAGAGGTATCGTCATGCAAGAGACCATCCGCCGCTCCCTGATAATCGCCCTGTTGTTTTTTCTGACAGGGGTCATGCCACTCTCTCTGATCGCCTCTGAGCGTTATACGGAAGCCGATGTCCTAGTCGATAACAGCCTCAATACCCTCAGGCAATTCATCGCAGATCCAAACATGCAGGCGTTCCAGGACCTTGCCAAACGCGCCCAGGGGATACTTATTATCCCCCAGGTTCTGCGCGGGGGATTTGTCGTTGGCGGCACCGGGGGGACCGGCATATTTCTCGCCAGGAACATGCAGACCGGCCATTGGAACGGCCCCGCCTTCTATACCCTTGGCTCGGTTACCTTCGGGCTGCAGATTGGAGCCGAGGCATCACAGGTCATCATGGCTGTCATGTCTAAAAAAGGCGTGGATTCGCTGCTCAGCTCTTCTTTCAAGCTGGGTGCCGACGTTACCATTGCCGCCGGTCCTATCGGCGCCGGCGCCAAGGCGGCAACCGCCGATATTCTCGCCTATTCCAGGTCAAAAGGCGCCTTCGGCGGATTTACCGTGGAAGGTGCTGTTATCAGTACCAAGGATGGCTGGAATGAAAGTTATTATGGTGTTCCTGCCTCGCCGGCGGAAATATTGCTGAACGGGGCAGTGAAAAAAGGTCAAGCCGATGAGTTGATAAAACTCATTACAAAAATAGCAACTCCTACCAGCCGGAAAGTAGCTTACTAAGCGTCCGGCTCGACATAGATGAGGCTACCATGCAAAGCGTAAAACTCCTTCTGCTCGGCTGCCTTTTTCTTTACAGCCTGAGCGCAGTCCAGGTCCAGGCAGGCCTCACCCTTGAGCGTATAGAGCTCTCCGGTGAACTGGTACTGGGCACCCCCGGTGATTTTCCCCCCTTTACGGTAAAGTCCGCCCAGGGCGATTTTATCGGCTTTGATATAGCCCTCAGCAGGCAACTGGCAAAATCCATGGGAGTTAATCTGCGCCTGGTCCAGGTACCCTTTTCCAGACTCATTCCCGAACTGAAAGCCGGTAATGTCGATATTATTATGAGCGGGTTGAGTATCACGCCGAGACGGAACATGGATATTGCCTTTGTCGGTCCCTACGGCAATTCCGGGCAGGCATTTGTCGGTAAAAATGAAATCGTCGAGACTTTGAGAGAAGCGGCGGACTTGAACCGTGACGGTCTGACCATCGCACTGCTCAAGAAAACAACAGCGGACCAGACGGCCCAGGCAGTCATGCCGAAAACAAAGATCGTCTATACCGATAGTCTTGATGAGGCCCTGATCCTGTTGCTTAAAGGGGAGGTTGATGGACTCATCTCTGATTACCCCTATTGCAAGGTCGCTGAATATAGATACAAAGACCAGGGCTTGAGGGTTTTTGACAAAATACTGACCTTTGAACAACTCGGCATCGGCGTCTCCGATCGTGACTATCTCTTCATTAATCTACTGGAAAACTATCTCAGACTGCTCGCCGGATCCGGAGCATTGAACTCCCTTCAGGAATACTGGTTCAAAAACAGCGGCTGGATCAAGGAGCTTCCTGATCTGAACTTCTTCAAGGATTTTTGACAGTGGAACCAGCCGGCATTCTGCCTTACTCCCGAACCTGGCGATATTTTCCGTTTGCAGAGACCTTCAGGTAGGTGCTGGCAGTCATCCTCTCCAGCCTCCGGCAAGCCGGAGGCAGCCTGGCGTAATCGACCTGCGCAGAACAGACCAATGGTAATAAAAGAACTGTTGCGAAGGGGCCCGCGAAACATCAGGAAACGACTTTTTCGCGACATCATCCTTATCATCCTGATCACCGTTACGGCGGTTGTCCTGATTACCCTGTACCAGGGTACATCCATCAAGGATGGCATCTCCTCCCAGCTTATCAGCGAGACAAGCCAGCTCGTTAAAAAACGCTTTATCAGTTATCTGACGCCGTATGATACCAGCCTGCGAATACTCGCGCATTTCGGCGATACCGCTTTCCTTGAATCCACGGACGTTGGCTCTCTTGATAAAATATTACACCCTATTCTCGATGTTCATGTTGACGTCAAACGCATTACTCTCACCCTTGAGTCAGGATACTCCCGGGAATTTACCAGGACCCCAAATGGCTATATTTCCGGTCCCGTCCGGCACCTGAGCCAGGACACGTTGCACAACGCCCCTTCCTTTCAGGGGGCCCTGTCGGCTCCTGAAGACGATCCGGTGTTCTGGTCACAATCCATTACAACCGGTAATGAGGAGTCCGGCATATCGGCAAGTATCAGGATTTCTCTTCCACCGTCGACCACGGGTGTGCTGAGCTACTTTATCCCGGCAGAAAAATTCATGTCATATATCGCCAATATAGAAATAGACAGGCAGATAGATATCGTCCTGTT
>JAHEMX010000038.1 GCA_024643445.1 Desulfobulbaceae bacterium
CTCACCTTCGGCGAGATCGAACGGCGTGCGGTTTGTCTCGGCAAAGGCGGCAACAATGAAAATGATCACCCCCAGCGGTTGCAGGACCACTCCCCACATCGGAATAAAGCCAAACAGCAGCCGCCCCTGAAACTGGGCCATCTCCGTCAGGTTGACCGTACCGTAAACCGCCAGCAGGCTGACGAGGGCAAGTCCCATCGGTATCTCGTAACTGATGACCTGGGCGGCGGCGCGAAGCCCTCCGAGAACGCCGTACTTGTTGTGCGAGGCCCAGCCGGCCAGGATGATCCCGTACACCCCGAAGCCAACAATGGCCAGGAACCAGAGGATGCCGATGTCCATCGGGATCGCCTGCATGATGTAATGCTTTCCACCAAGAACGAGGACGTCGGCGAACGGCATCACCGCAAAACAGAGCAGGGCCGTTACAAAAACAAGCATCGGGGCCAACACAAAATAAAACTTGTGCTGGATATGGGCCGGCACCACGTCTTCCTTGAAAGCCAGCTTGATACCATCGGCCAGATTCTGGATCAGGCCGCCGGCCCTGAAGCCCATAACATTAGCACGGTTTGGCCCGGCCCGGTCCTGGAAGAAACCGGCTCCCCTTCGTTCAAGCCAGACCAGCACCGCAACGAAACTGAGCGGTACGAATACACCAAATGCGATTCTCAGCAGAACAAGAAGAAGATCAAGACCCGACATGTGGTTCCTCGCTGCTTTGTAGTTTTAGTCCTTCAGCCGGTATCTGCTCAGGCTGAACCGCCGACAGAACAGCAACGGATTGCCTGATTCCCGGCCAGGCCCTCGCCGCGTCCACGATGGCTCCTCCGAGCAATCTGGTGATTTCAAGGATATCGTGCGGATCATCATTTTTTGTAACCGCTTTCCTGAAGAGCTGCAGCACACCGTCCCCGTTGACGATCGTCCCTCCATACTCGGAGTAGGAGGCCGTCGGTATGATGATGGCGGCTTTTTCGAACAGTTTCCGCGCATGGCTGCAGACGGCTATGCACTCCTTGCTGTCAAGCAGGGGCCTCAACTCATCGTTGATGTTCGAGAAAAACAGATCGTTATTGAAATTGACCAGCAGGTCGGCGTCCTGCAGTGCCGCCATGAAGGATTCTTTTGAGGAATCAATGCCGAGCAGTTCAAGCCCTTTGCGATTGGCAGCCTTATCATCTTGTATCAGGTAATCATCACCATCTCCCGGCAGAACGGAGGCATCACTGTAACCCGAGAGTCCGGCACCATAGAGGTTGGCAATCCGCTTTACCGCCCACATCTGTTCTAGCGTGCAGTCAGCAGAGAGCAGCATCAGGGGCTTGCGGGCCGTATCAAGCCGGCTACGGAAGGCCTTGATTCCCTCTTCGAAGCCGACCACACCGCCATCCACCCGCGTTTGACTCTGCCGGTTCTCGTTTTCCCGGTGGTAGCTCAGACGCCCTTCATCGCAGATGAAATAACCGTTCACCTGCAGGTTGGTCCTGGCACGGAAACGATAAATCATGTCATCCTTATACTTCTCGCGATGATGGTCGATATAGATGTTGCAGCCCTTGCTGCAGCCGTGACAGATACCCTCGTCCTTTTTCAGGAACCAGACCCGCTGCCGGAACCTGAAGTCGGAGCTGGTCATGGCGCCGACCGGACAGATATCGACGATGTTCAGGGCATAGCGGTTGTCAAGCGGTTTGCCGGGGAAAATGGCGACCCGGGCTTCATCACTGCGGTTGACGATGCCGAGTTCGCCGGTTCTGGTTATCTGCCTGGTGAACCGGACGCAGCGGGCGCAGAGCACGCAACGTTCCTGGTCGTGCACCACCCCGCAGCCAAGATCCATGCGCTTGCCTTTTTTCACCGGCTCAACACCCCTGCGGCTGTCATCAAGGCTGTAGGTCATGTAGTAGTCCTGCAGCGTGCATTCTCCGGCCTGGTCACAGACCGGGCAATCGATCGGATGATTGATCAGCTCCAGCTCAAGCACGTCGTGCTGGATCTTTTTGATGTGTTCGGCATCGAGCAGCACCTTCATCCCTTCCATGGCCGGGGTCTTGCAGGCAGGAACCAGCGGAGGTCTGCCGTCCTCGATGCCGACCAGGCACATTCTGCAGTTGCCGTCCGCACCGAGCGCGGGATGATAACAGAAGTGCGGAATCTCGATGCCGACGACCTTCAGCGCGTCGATCAGGTTTTTGCCCTGCTCAACCGCCACTTCCTGCCCGTTTACAAAAAGCTTAACCATTTCAGCCATGGGTAGTTCTATTCCTCACGCAGATCGGGTTTAGCAGAGGCTTTTTCTGCCGCATAGGCCTCAAACTCATGTCGAAATTTGTTCAGATAACTGCGCACCGGCATCGTGCAGGCAGCCGAAAGTACGCAGACCGTTTTCATCTCGATATTGTCACAGAGCTCAACGAGCAGATCAATATCCTCGCGACCGCCGTCTCCGGCCAGCAGTTTCTTGACGATTTTCAGCATCCAGCCAAGGCCTTCCCGGCACGGCGTGCATTGTCCGCAGGACTCATGGTGGTAGAAAGAAATGAGATTTTCGACCAGTTTGACGATATCCACCGTTTCATCGAGGACGACGATGCCGCCGGAACCGAACATCGTTTTATGGGCAGCCATTGACTCGTAGTCAAGCGTCACCGTCTTGGCCTCTTCCGGCGTAAGCACCGGGGTTGAGCTGCCGCCCGGTATGATGCCCTTGAGCTTGCGGCCCTTCCAGACCCCGCCGGCTACCTTATCAATAACCTCGAGCAGCGGCTGTCCCAGCGGCAGTTCATACATGCCGGGTTTTTCCACATGCCCGGAAATACCAAAGAGATGCGTTCCGGGGCTCTTTTCCGTGCCATAGACCCGGTAAGCATCAGCCCCGTTGGCAAGGATGAACGGCAGTGAGGCGATACTCTGCACATTATTGATGATCGTCGGGCAGTCGTAAAGGCCGACGACGGCCGGAAACGGCGGCTTGCTGCGCGGCTGTCCCTTCTTGCCTTCGATCGATTCGAGCAGGGCGGTTTCCTCGCCGCAGATGTAGGCGCCGGCCCCTCGATGTACCGTCACATCGAGACGAAAATCCTTTCCGCCGACGGCTGCACCAAGGTAGCCGGCTGCATAGGCCTCGTCGACCGCCTTCTGCAGGATTTTCACCTGGGAGGTGTACTCTCCGCGGATGTAGATGTAGGCGTCATGACAGCCGATGGCATAGCAGCAGATGATGATACCCTCGATCATCATGTGCGGATCTTTCACCAGGATATAGCGATCCTTGAAGGTGGCGGGCTCCGATTCATCAGAGTTAACGGCTAGATAGACCGGCTTGTCGAGATTCTTCGGCAGGAAACTCCATTTCACCCCGGTGGGAAAACCGGCGCCGCCGCGACCCCGCAGACCGCTGTTTTTTACTTCCTCCATCACCTGGACCGGCGTCATCGTAAACAGTTTGTCCAGGGTCTCATAGGCGCCGTGGGCCTTGGCAACTTCCAGGAGATGGGCGTCCTTGATGTCAAACCTGGCGCTGAGTAATTTCACTTCCATCTTCGTCCATCCTCCCTAATCGAGCGTGGCCAGCAGGGCTTTGAGCTTCTTCGCGTCCATCGCCTCATGGAACTCGCCATCCAGTTGTACGACCGGTGCCGTACCGCAATGGCCGAGGCATTCCACTTCCTCGAGGCTGAACTTGCCGTCTTCACTCACCTGTCCCGGCCTGATGCCAATCTCTTCTGCAAGATAGTCGACAATCTCCTGTTTATCGCGCAGATAGCAGGACAAGGTGCGGCAGACGCAGATATGATGTCTGCCCACCGGCTTCAGATGGTACATGGTATAGAAGGTCGCCAGCTCAAAAACCTTGGCGGGATAGGTGCCAATCCGCTCGGCGATGTAGCTGATGGCCTCGGCACAGATCCAGCCATCCTGTTCCTGGACAAGCCAGAGAGCGGGCATGATCATCGACTCCCGGATCGGGTAGCGGGTGATGAGCCGTTCAAATTCGGCATCCCTTTCAGCATCAAAGGAAAATGGTTTCCCCACCGCAATTAATTCAGAACGATCGCTCATCTATCCAACTCCCCGCCAATAATATTGATGCTACCGAGGTTGATGACGGCATCGGCAATCATTTCTCCTTCAACCATTTCATGGTATCCGGCCATCGCATAAAAACAGGGTGGCCGCACCTTCAGTTTGTATGGTGTGCCCGATCCGTCTGAAACAAAATGAAAGCCCAGTTCACCGTTGGCGGCCTCGAAGCTGTCATACCACTCGCCGGCCGGGACCTTGACTCCTTCGAAAATGAGCTTGAAATGGTTCGCCAGTCCTTCAATCCGGTTATAGACCCTTTCCTTCGGTGGCAGGGCAACCTTGTGATCGTCCACGAAAACCGGTCCGCCCGGGACGATTTTCATGGCCTGCCTGATGATTTTGATGCTCTCGAAGATCTCTTCAAAGCGAACCATCATGCGATCGTAGATGTCTCCCTGGCTGCCGACCGGTACGGCAAAATCAAAGGTTTCATAATGATAATAGGGATTGTCCTTCCTGAGATCGAAGGAAATGCCTGTTGAACGAAGGTTCGGGCCGGTATAGCCGTAGGTCATGGCGGTCTCTTTGCTGAGCACGCAGGTGCCCTGGGTACGATCATGCACGATGCGGTTCTGCAAAACCAGTTTCAGCGAATCATTGACCCCTTTTTCGATCGCTTTCAGGTGGTGCGCCATATCGGCTTCCCAGCCTTCATAGAAATCACGGTACATGCCCCCGATCCTGGTGAAGGAGCTGGTGAGCCGGGCACCGGTCAAGCGGCTGATCAGATCATAGGAGGCTTCTTTTTCATTGTAGAGATACCAGTAGTTTGTCAGACCTCCCATATCCACCAGGTTGGCGGCCAGGCAGACGAGATGATCCTGGACCCGCAGGAATTCGGAGAGAATGACCCGCATGATCATGGCCCGGTCGGTAATCCTCAAACCGAGCCACGTTTCGATCGCCTTGACATAGGCGATATTGTTCATCATGGCCGAGCAGTAGTTGAGTCGGTCGGTGAGCGGAATAATCTGGTTATAGGTCCGGTTCTCGGCGGTTTTTTCAAAGCCGCGATGCAGATAGCCGATCTCGTTTACGTTGGCCATGATGGTTTCACCGTCAAGCGCCGTGAAAATCCGGATTGCGCCATGGGTGGCGGGATGTGAGGGGCCCAGGTTGAGATACATCATCTCCGTGTTGATGTCCTTCATGGTACTCTCATCAATCCCCTTGCTGAGCAGACGGGCCTTGATTTCCTTTTCCAGGCTGTCTGTTTCGTAACAGATCTGGCCCTTGTAGATATCATAGTCCTTGCGCAGCGGGTGTCCGACAAACTGCCAGTGATTCAGTATGCGGCGGAGATCAGGGTGCCCGATGAATCTGATGCCATACTGGTCGTAAACTTCGCGCTCAGCCCAGTCGGCCGCTCCCCACAACCCACTTACCGTCGGCAACCCTTTCTCAGGACGCGCGACCGGCGTACGGACCTGCAGCAGCCAGTTTTTCTGCCAGTTCCGCAGCGTATAGACCACGTAAAACCTGGCATCCTTCGGCTGCGGGTAACTCAGGTAGTCAATAGCCGTGATATCAAGGAGAAGCCCGAAATCCAGGTCAGGATAGCTTTTCAGCCGCTGCATGGTCTGTTCCAGCAGGGCCGGAGCTACCTCCATGACGATACAGCCCTTGACCTCCTTGCAGTCGATATCCGGGAAGAGGGCTCGAATTTTGTCAATCGCCGTCTCATTCATGATCAGTCAAGAATCCCTTTGAAGTCTTTGTTTCGGTCGACAAGAACGCTTTCCGTCCTGATCTGGTCCTGGATCTTGATAAGGGCATCAAGTACCGCCTCAGGCCGGGGAGGACATCCCGATATATAGACATCTACCGGGATCACCGTATCGATACCCTGCACCGTACAATAATTGTCGTAGATCCCGCCGGAACTTGCGCAGGCGCCCATGGCCACGACCCATTTCGGTTCCGGCATCTGCTCGTATATGCGCTTGAGAATGGGTGCCTGCTTGTAGCTGATCGTTCCGCAGACCAGCATCAAATCCGCCTGCCGCGGGGAAAAACGAACCACCTCTGCGCCAAACCGGGAGATGTCATGCTGGCTGGCCGCCGCGCTCATGAATTCAATCGCGCAGCAGGCGGTGCCGAAAACCATCGGCCACAGTGAGTACTGTCGCCCCCAGTTTACCACTGCATCAAGTTTTGTTGTCAATACCGAGTCGCCGAGACCGGCTTCAAGTCCTAACGCCAATTGAGCACCCCTTTCTTTAAGATATAAATGAGACCGGTGAGCAGCAACAGAATGAAAACCGTCATCTCAATAAGGCCGAACACGCCAAGTTCACGCAGGCTTACCGCCCACGGATACATGAATACCGCTTCAATGTCGAAGATCAGAAAAAGGATGGCAAGAAGATAAAACTTTACACTGAATTTCTGGTCGGCGTGGCCGACCACGTGCTTGATACCACTTTCATAGGGATCGTTTTTAGCCGCACTGTCAGACCGGGGACCGAGCATCACCGTCATGATCATGACGATCGGGATGATAATGGCAAGTCCGATAAAGATTGCCCCTGAGAGAACAAGTTCCGCAGACATCAGAGCACCTCGTCACTGCTTCGTACTGCATCTTTTTGTTATGCAAATGGTCGCTACCATGAAAACTCCCCTTGAGATACCAAGGTGCATCGTTTCCTGTCAAGAGAAACAAATACATCTTTCCGGACACTTATCAGTGCCGGCGGCGCAATATTGTGCAATTCCACCTCGTTGACTGTGCGTGTTGTGCGAAAGATGAAGATATTATTTTTAGAGCTTGCACTGCTTTCTCCAAGGGTCCGCCCTAACACCTGCTGCGGTGAGTGCAGAAAATTGTGCGACAAAACAAACAGCTTCGAGTAATCCGCCGGAACATAACCAATCGGGACGTCCAAGTAAGGGGAATGGATGCAAAACCGAAGCCTGACTGACTCGCACATCAGGCACATTACCCTACCGGGCTCTGGCGTCAACACCGGCCTTGATCAATAATATGCTAAGACAGGTCAACCAGAACTGATTGAAAAGACAAATAAATGGTCATATCAGCATATTACGCTACTCAACCCGCGGGTGCGGCCCGGATCCGGTTCCTGCCGGCCGCCCGACGATCGGACCGGTTCGCGCAACGATGGTGAGCAGCCGTGCTGCCGTCGCAGAAGGCGGTACCCTCAGGAAAAAAATGTCCGCATCAGGCCGATCATGCGCTCAACCCCATCCCGGTCAATATCAAGGTGGGTAACCAGGCGAATCCTCCGGCCCGCCGGGATCAGCACATTATCCTTGGCCAGGCTGGACTGCAGGGAATCTGCCGCCTCCGGCGGCAGGGTCACAAAGACCATATTCGTCTGGGCCGGGACATAGTCAACCGTCAGTGTCTCGATCGAGCTGAGTCCTTCGGCAAGCACCCGTGCGTTATCATGGTCCTGCTGCAGCCGTTCCCTGTTATGTTCCAGGGCGAAAATGCCGGCTGCCGCAATAATACCAGCCTGGCGCATGCCGCCCCCAAGCATTTTACGCCAGCGACGGGCCGCATTGATTGTCCGGCTGTCCGCGCAGAGCACCGAGCCGACCGGGGCGCCAAGTCCCTTGGAAAGACAGACGGAGACAGAATCGGCAAATCCTGCTATGTCGGCAGCATCTACCCCGGTTTTGACAGCGGCGTTGAAGATACGGGCCCCGTCCAGGTGTATCTTCAGCCCCTGTTTCTTCGCCAGCGCCTGGGCCCGCGAAAGATATTCCAGCGGCAGAGCCATGCCATTGTGGGTGTTTTCCAGACAGAGCAGTCTGGTCCGGGCGAAATGATAATCGTCGGGCTTGACTGCCCGCTCCACTTTTTCAAGATCAAAGGTTCCGTCCGCTTCAAGATCAAGGGGCTGGGGCTGGATAGAGCCGAGAACGGCACCCCCGCCCGCCTCATACTTGTAGGTGTGGGCCAGCTGGCCGACAATATACTCATCGCCGCGCTGACAGTGGGACAAGAGCGCCAGCAGGTTGGTCTGCGTGCCGCTCGAGGCGTACAGGGCCGCCTCCTTGCCAAGCAGAGCCGCAGCATATTCCTCGAGCCGGTTGACGGTGGGATCCTCCCCGTAAACATCATCTCCCACCTCTGCTCCGGCCATCGCCTCGCGCATCGCCTTACCCGGTTTTGTCACCGTATCACTTCTGAAATCAATGTAGTGCATATTCACTCCGTGGCTCCATATGTATTGTCGCTTCAATATCGAGCTGATCGCGCAGCTCTTTTTCTATTCGGTGCGCCCGGTCATGGGCATCTTTCAGGCTCAAGCCCGCGTCAATGAAGATATGAAAGGTCAACTCGATATGATCACCGTAACGATGCAGGTGAAAATGATGGGGCTGGACATCCAGTTTAAGTGCATCGATCACTCCCTCGACGCTCTGCAGCAGCTCACGGTCCGGCGTCTCACCGATCAACCGGTTGATCGAATCCCTGAGAATCTCATAGGAGGCGTAGAAAATCATCAGTGCCACCAGCAGACCAAGCACCCCGTCGACCCACCAGAAGATGCTGCCGCAGAGAATACCGATAAGAACGACGACCGATGAAAGTGCATCGGTACGGTGATGCCAGCCATCCGCCTTCAGTATGGTGTTTCTGGTTCGGCGGGCAGCCCAGAAGGCATACTGCGCCATAACCTCCTTGCTGACAATCGAGACGATAGTGATGATGACGGCAAGCATCCCGTAATGCACCGATTCGCCGCTTTTCAGCTGTTCGACGGCCTTGATGATAAACTCGAAACCGATCATCAGCAGCAGGACACCGATAATGACCGAAGAGACAAGATCGGTGCGTCCATGCCCGAACGGGTGTTCGTCATCGGCTGGTTTCCGGCTCATCCAGGCGCTGACAATGACAATCCCGGAGCTGATCGAGTCGGTCATGGTATGCCAGGCATCCGCGGTCAGCGCAACAGAGCCGGTAATCAGTCCGACCCAGAGCTTGAGAGCAAAAAGCACACTATTGCCGCACACCGATACCCAGCCTTCGATGAGCACCAGGTTGCGTTTTGTTTTGACGCTCTTCTGCGTTATCTCTTCCAGAACTTTTCTCCCGCTCTCTATAGTGTATGTCGTATGACGGCAAACCGTTCCGGCTACCATTTCATGAATTTGCTGTTTCGTCGAGATAAAAAAGAATTTCCCCAATGAAACAAGGCAGTGCAGGGTGAACAGAAGTTCGCCTTGCCGTTCGGAGATCGTTCAGCTCCAGACGAGGGCGGGCGGCACCAGCCGGCATCCTTGCAGAAAAGGGCAGGGGAAGTTTTCAGGCTGAAGAGAAGTTGTACTCGTAGACAGGAGGCGACAGATCGACCATCCCGCCGGCGAACGCTTTCGTAAAAGCCGAGACAACGGCCGGATCGAAGTGGGAACCCGATTGCTCAACAATAAAATCCCTCACTTTCTTCTGGTTCCACGACTGGCGGTAGGGCCGGGCTGAGCTGAGGGCATCAAATACATCGGCAACGGCGGTGATGCGGCCATGCAGAGAGATCTCTTCACCGGTCAGTCCACGGGGGTAACCTTTACCGTCAAACCGTTCATGGTGCTCAAGGATGATATGCATGATATCACGGTGAACCGACACCGGTTCGATAATCGTTGCACCTATCTGCGGATGTTTCTTGATCTCCCAGTATTCCTGATCATCCAGCCGTGCGGCCTTGTCGAGTATGGCTATCGGGGTGCCGATCTTGCCGATATCGTGCAGCAGTCCGCCCCGGTGCACCAGGGCGATATCCTTGCCGCCAAGGCCCATTGCCGTGGCAATCTGAGTGGCATATCCCGCTACCCGCTCTGAATGGCCCGAGGTCCATTTTGATTTGGCATCAACCGTTCGCGCCAGAGCTTCAATGGTACCCGTCGCCAGGTTTTCAAGATTCTTGACCAGGCCGGCGTTGGACAGGGCGATGGCAACCTGGTCGGCAAGCTGCCGCAGCTGCTTGAGCTCCCCATTGTCATAGAGCCGCTCCCCCCGGTAACCGAGGATCAGCAGCCCGATGTTATCGTTGTCATTTTTCAGCGGCACCGACAGGATCGTCTGATGCTGCTCCGATGACAGCGACGGGATGCTTGCCGCCTGCCGCTCTTCCGCCTGCCAGAAATGGGGTTCCGGCTTCAGGAAGAGCGCTTGCTGCCGCTCCCGGTTTATCATGAAGTTCTCCGTCTCCGGACTGGTCATCCTGTCCGTATGGGCATAACCACTGTAATCACCGCTGTTCTTCTCAAGAAAACTGCCCATGACAATGGTGTCGCAGTGAAAGAAGTCGCGGATCATCGGCAGCGTCGTATTGATCATTTCAGACAGGCTCAGGGATGAGAGAATGGCGCGATCGATAACATCGATGGTCTCCAGGGCACTGAACTGTTTCTGCAACTCGCGGGACATGCTGTTGAAGGAGCCGGCCAACTCCTCGAACTCATCGCCGCTGTTGACGACAACCTCCGTGGTGAAATCCTTGCGTGCAATCTGCTCGGTCCGACTCTTCAGCGCCTTCAGGGGTTCCAGCCTCCGGCGAATAAAAAACATGGTCAGCAGCAGCACAACCAGCAGTCCAAGCATAACCACCATTATCAGGTTCCGCTGAAACGTGCCCAGCGAGGCCAGGATATACGCTTCAGGTTCGCTCAGAACAATGGTCCAGATATCCCCATCAAATTTAGACGGCAAAAACAATTGCCAGGCTCCGGCGAGATACCGGTTCCCATCATGCTGGAATTCAAATCGTCGGAAATTGGGATCTTTCGACTGCTCCCAATAGAAATTGATGGTCTTACCCGGTGATATGTCTGTGGCAAACAGCCCTTTGCCACTCTCATCATAAACGGCAAGGTTGGTCTGCTCAGGCAGAAGCGGTGAGTCTCCATACCCCCACAGGTAAGCGAGATTAACCTCCCCGACGACATAGCCCCTGCTCCCGTGCGGTAACTGCACCGGGTAGGCCTGAAAAATGCGGTCCGGTCCCGCGGCAACCTGCTCTGTAAATACGTTCGCCGGCCTGAGATCACTTCGGTAACCATCCCGAATGGTGAAATAATCTAACGGCCGGGGTTCACCCATTATGGTGATGACCGGAGCGTTATCGGTAACAAGGGAGAGACCCTCGAACACCTCCAGTGTCTCAGGGGCGAAGATTCCTTCGACAGTACCCGTAGCATCAACACCGCCTTGATCGAATTCCCCGGCAATGAACGAGAGATGGTCCCGTACCCGGACCATACGATCAAGAAGAGAGAGTCCGTAGGATTTCGTTTCACCGGATAATTTATCAATACTGCGTTCGAGCATTTCCGAACTGACTCGATGGTAGGACAGGTAGAGCAGTAAAAGGGTGGGCAGAAAGGCACAGCCTAAAAATATCAGGGCAAAACGTCGGGCGAGTTTGCTTTGGCTGATTGCTGTAAGCGGATTCATGTTCTCCTGTGGTTAGTAGTCAGCTCCATAACCATAAAAGCGGCCGTTGTTCGCCCGGATAACATCATCATCGCATGCTTTTTTTTGAATATTGGTATTGGTAACACCATCTTTGCCTAAACTGAGCAGATCATAATCGGTGTTGATGGGGTGCTCGTTTTTATACTTGCGCAACGTCTTTTTTGCAGCGGTATCAAAAGGATTGTAAATGAAGGGCCGCCCCCAGTGATCGCGAACATCATCAAGTTCCGCTTCAGCAAGGGTAGAAGGATAGTGATCCTTCTCCATTTTATAGAGATTAATCTTCCCGGAGAGTTCCCTCAATGTTTTGATCGTTTCATCGAATATCGCTTTCTCCCTCATGGACAGAAAGTTGGGGACGGCGATGGCGCTCAGAACGCAAACGATAGCCAGGGCAATGACGATCTCAATAAGGGTAAACCCCAGCATCTTGCCGGCCTGCTGCCGGCGGTAAGAGAGTCCCCGAAGCCACTGTCCTGCTATCCCATGCGACACTGTCACACCTTATCAGCCCTGTAATAAATGAGCCCCCCGCCCCGCCCCGCGCAGGAAGAACCACGCATCCGCTCCTTTAAGTATATTGAAATGGCGCATATTATCAAGGACAATATAGAAACAACGGCCTTTACCGGATGGCAATTGAGGCCGTGTTCCTGTTGCACCGGAGGCAAGAGGGCCCGCCGCATAATCAGGCCATTCATTCGAAGCCGAGGCCTGCGCTCAGTACTGGCTCCACAGGGTATAGCCCTTTTCTTCGAAGTCCTTGATGCAGGCCTTGTACTTCTCATACGATTCGACGGTGCGCAGCTTGTCAACGGTACACTCCTTCATTTCCCCGGTTTTCCGGTCCATCAGCAGGGTGCGGGAATGTTCCTCGGTAAATGACGCGCATCCCGCGGCAAGCAGCGCGAGGAGCAGCCAGATCATTCTGGGCATGACGATAACCTCGGTAAGGGGTTTGCGGTAAAAACCAGACTGGTATCCTCTCAGCTGCTGTTATAGAATGTTACGAAAACCTGTCAACCATTTTCAGTCGGCCGCCAATGCCAAAGCCCCCCTTCGCCGCCACTTCTCAGCAAACGGTTCCGAGGCAAAAAGACGGGATAAAAAACGAGGCGCCAAAGCGGCCGGCAAGACAAGGGAACGTTTCGCTGCCGGGTATCAGTTCATTGGGATAACCGCATACCCCTTGCTCTGGTAACCGATGAGCGAGACAAAGCCATTCTGTACCACTGTCACTTCAGGGAGGAAATCGGTAGCGGCAATATCCTGCTGCGCGGCGGCGATACTGCACTGCTCGACCGTGACATCGCGTGCGGCAAACTTTTGCACCCACTCGGCTATTTTTTCTTTGACAGCGATTTCCTCATCAAGGACGTAATGTTTGCCCGCGGTTATATACCGGCTTGCGCCGGCGCGGAAACCGATGACGGCCTTAACGGCAAGTCCATTCTGCTCAAGCTGCCTCAGCGTCTGCTCGACAAGATCCATACGCTGCAGAAGCCCATCCGGCTTGCCGGCGCTGACATCGAAATAGACCTTGACCTCGGTCAGACCCTGCAGGGCGCTGCTGTTGTCATACCCGCTGCCGGCAAAGGCCGGCGCAGTCCAAAACATCAGGATGATGCACCATCTCATTATCAGTAAAAACAAGCCTTTCATGATCGTTGCTCCTTCGTTTAACAGCCAAGATCCATCATTTTCTTGATTCTGACTGCCCGGTTTTCACTGCCGGCAGGGGAATACCATACCTTCACCTGCTGTTTCTTCTCCAACTCGCCGATACGCCCAAACCCTTCCAGGACGGTGTCAGGATCGAGCGTTATCACGATGCGATCGCTTTTCGGCGGGCGGATGGATAACTGCATTTTCTCAACAGATACCGAGCTGACAAGCCCCCTGACATAGAGCATATCCTTGGTTGACATTTCCTCAAACTGATCATCGGCTTGAACCGGAAGCACCGGCCAGCAGGACAACATGATTAAAACGAGAAAACTGCCGATCAAACGTGTCATATTTTTCATTCCTTCATCTTCCCCTCTGCTTTGCTTCTGCCCGAAACGGGCGTGATGATTCCGTGAATCTTCATGATAAGCATTGGCAGCGTGATTGCCACTCTGTAGCAGTGCAAAAGAGAGCAAATCGATCCCGGCCACCAGGCCATGGAGGAAATGAAGAAAGATGGATGGTGGCGAAGCAAGCCGTCTCAGCCACAGCCGAAACAGTCAGGCTCAATGACGAACCGTGCTCAGTTTAAGGCCTGCACGGCGCGCTTGAGCAGCCAGGCGACACAAAGCAAACCGCCGGCCAGGGTGAGAAGGAAGAAGAGCAGCGGAGAATATTCAGGTACCACCTGCAGCCCGGAGA
>JAHEMX010000442.1 GCA_024643445.1 Desulfobulbaceae bacterium
ATCCTCTTAGAATCCAAGCCCTTGCAGCAACTCCTTCGGCATCAGGCATGTCCGGTTTTTCTCATGTTGAACGGTGGGGCAGTAGGGGTGGGGCAGCCTTGATCTATTCGCGTTATCACCAATACCTGGCTTGACTTTCCGCACGTCTAACCTATCTTTAATGATTGAGGGTTAAAGCGTCTGATTGTCTTTGTATCCTCGTGCGTTGTTTTCTCCAGTATTTCTTTACCCAGCAGTTTTAGCTACAGGCTCGTGCAAAATAATCACATCAAGAGGAGGTCCAGATGTTGTTCTCCAAAAGAATTTTACTCGGCATTTTGTCAGCGGCCTGCATCCTCGCCGGGGCAGGTATGGCCGCTGCGGCAGATAAACCGAATATCCTGGTTATCTGGGGCGATGATGTTGGAATGTACAACATAAGCGCCTATCATAACGGGATGATGGGCGGAAGAACCCCGAATATTGACCGCATCGCCAAAGAGGGCGCCCTGTTCACCGATGCTTATGCGCAGCAGAGCTGCACTGCCGGCCGCGCCTCGTTTATTCTCGGGCAGCATCCTTTCCGTACGGGACTGCTGACCATTGGCATGCCGGGTGCAAAGCAGGGTATTATGGACAAAGACCCTACTATTGCAGAATTACTTAAAAACTTTGGTTATGTTTCAGGGCAGTTCGGCAAAAACCACCTCGGTGACCGGGATGAACATCTGCCTACCGCCCATGGTTTCGATGAGTTCTTCGGCAACTTGTACCACCTGAATGCTGAAGAAGAGCCCGAAAGCGAGTTCTATCCGAAAGATCCTGAGTTTCATAAAAAATTTGGCCCGCGAGGTGTGCTGAAGGTCACCGCCGGCGGCAAGATTGAAGATACCGGCCCATTGACCAGAAAACGCATGGAAACTGCGGATACTGAGTTTCTCAATGCCAGCCTCGACTTTATTGAGAGAGCCCACAAGGCGGATAAGCCATTTTTTGTCTGGCATAATTCCACCCGTATGCATGTGTGGACGCACCTGAGTGAAAAGTATAAAGGAAAGTCCGGTTACGGCATGTACGCGGATGGCATGATGGAACTGGACGATGGCGTAGGCGCTCTGCTGAACAAGCTGGATGAGCTTGGCATTGCTGACAACACCATCGTTATATTCTGCACCGATAACGGTGCCGAGAAGTTTACCTGGCCTGACGGCGGAACCATACCGTTCCGCGGTGAGAAAGGCACCACCTGGGAGGGTGGCTTCAGGGTGCCAATGATGGTCAGGTGGCCGGGTACCGTGAAACCGGGTACGGTTATCAACGATATTTTTTCCCAGGAAGACTGGATGCCCACCCTTCTTGCCGCCGCTGGCGAGCCGGATGTCAAGGAGAAGTTGTTGACCGGATACCAGGCCAACGGCAAGACCTTCAAGGCTCATCTTGATGGCTACAACCAGACCGACCTGTTGTCCGGTGCCTCTGAAGGGAAAAGAAACGAGATTTTCTATTTTGATGCGGGCGGCAACTTGAATGCCCTTCGCTACAAGGATTGGAAGGTTCATTTCACCATAATGGAAGGCGCCATTAACGAGGCCTATCGCAAGACCCCGAGCTGGCCGTTGATCATCAACCTGAGAATGGATCCCTTTGAGGTCAGCCCTGATGCCGCACTCTATGTCCGCCAGTTCTATGCGGACCAGATGTGGATGTTTGTACCTGCACAGGCATACGTGGCCCGGTTTCTTGAGACGTTCAAAGAGTTTCCCCCGACAACAGGTGGTTCTCTGAGCGTCGATAACGTTCTGAACGAGATGAAATTGGCAGCCAGTCGTCAGTAACCGTTTATCCGGTACGTTTAAAGCGGTCTCCAATCAACCGATTGAAGACCGCTTTTTTGTTTTTCGGGGCAAGAAAGACAGTGCAGGGCTTCACCCGGTTTGAACGGGCAGATCGAAAAAGGATGGGCCGACAGCCGGCACATCCCTGTTGATTGTTCTTTTCAGCCGCGAAGATAGTTTTAGAAGATAAGGGCACCTCGAACAACCTGATTATTCAAGATGCCCGGTGTTTGCAGCTACATGCCCATGTTGAAGACTTCGTAGTTCACCTCCTTCTCCAGGAGTTTTGCGAATTCCTTCTCGAAATTCTGCCTGATCGTGCTTTTTTTATAGGCTTCCCAGTCTTCTTTCGTCTGCCACATTGCCAGCATGAGATAGGAGTGGGGGTCTTCAACATTGACGAGCGTCTCGGCAGAGATATAGCCATTCATCCCCATTGCATTGCTCCGGGCCTTGATAAGCATGGCCATGATCTCTTTCTTGTCCACATTCTTGAATTTTCTTCTGATGAGAACTTTTACCGCCATAGGAGCCTCCCCTGGTTGCCCGGTCTTCATTCGAAAACCTCGCTTTTGCTGAGGCGAATCGATCTCGAAGGCGGGAAACCATCTGCTGTGATTTGCCGTTGTCCGTCAGACCGTCCGTTTGCCTGCCGGTGCGACAGATAAGATCAATGCTCGCCCTTATCTGTCGTGCACCCTTAATAAAATAATCACCGCCGGTGACAATAAAATGCCACATAGTAGCTATTGACAGGGGAGTCGATACGGAGCGTTTGAGGGAAAGGCAAGAAAAAGGAAAAGGCCGGAAGGGAGCCCAGCCTTTTCCAAGCTAGAAGAACAGAGGTTGATATGGCAGTCTACTTCTTGTTTCTCCAGCTATCTTGTTATCGTTCGGACCACGAGGTTTGACCGGTGCCCGGCTGACGAAAAATTGAGAAGTGCTAGTTGCATCTGGTAAGACCACATTTGTTATTAAGTATTTTGTTTAATGCTGTCAATAATATTTTGAACAAGAAAACATCTTTTTTAAGATCTTCACCAGGTCGGTGCAAAAAGAAATACAGCTGGGAAAAGATGCCGGAGAGGCAATGAAGGAACCGACCGGTTGGTTCAGATCATCCGGTCGATACCGCTATAGAGAAAATAAAAAGAGAAAACGATGAGGAAAGCGGCGCAACCGCCGATGAGTTTGCGGTAAAAGGAGTCGGTGAAAAATCTCCGTCCCTTGGCTATGCCGAAGGAGATCAGGCTGTACCAGGCCAGATCGGCGAGAATGTGGCCGAGATAGAAGGCAATGATGCCGGGTACGCCGAACTTCAAGGAGTACATGATGTAGCCGATGCCGATTGTCGCCCACCAGATAAGCCAGTAGGGATTGGCGAGACTGAGCATGATGCCGGCCAGAACCAGGCTGCGCTGTTTCTTTCCTTCGCTGCTCAGTTGCAGGTGCATGGCCGGCAGTCCCTTGAACATGGCGCAGGCCATCCAGAAAAGAATTGCCCCGCCGAGAAGCGAGATGAAGATAAAGACATCGTCGCGCGAAAGAAAGGGGGCCAGGCCCGCCAGCAGAGCGAGGACCAGAAGCAGCTCCAGGATGGAATGGCCGAAAATCATCAGTGGCCCGACTATTGCTCCCCTGCGTGCACTTTCACTCACGGTCACCGTGAGCACCGGGCCCGGCATCAGGGCGCCGGAAAGTGCAATGACAAAAGACGAGACGAAGATGGTGAGCAGTGAAATCATGTTGCGAAAGGATCGGTCGCTGGTTTTATGTTAATAACAAACGAAAATAACAGATTGTCTGCGGGGAAAGCAATCTTTTCCAGCACCTTGCAGATACCGCAGCCTGTT
>JAHEMX010000443.1 GCA_024643445.1 Desulfobulbaceae bacterium
AGCACATCGGCACCGGTATCGGCAATTCGTGCAATGGTCGATTGAAGGACTTCCATTTGCCCGGTTTTTCCGATGATTCGAGGACCTGGTGTTTTCTGCGCTTCAATCTCTTTTTTCAGAATTCTGTTTTCCAGGGTCAGGGTACGCTTCTCCAGCGCCCTTTTCACGGTCTTTACCAGCCGTTCGGTGGAATAGGGCTTTTCAATGAAGTCGTAGGCTCCGTCACGCATGGCCTGAACGGCGATGGAGATATCGCCATGACCGGTGATAAGGATAACAGGCAGGTCCTTGTCAATTTTTCTGACCGCGGCAAGAAAGCTCATGCCGTCCATGTTGGGCATGCGAATGTCACAGACAACGACTCCCGGCCAGTCGTTTTTTATAAAATCCATTGCCGATTCAGCCGATTCAAAACAGCTGACATCCATATCGGCAAGTTCAAGGGTCTGGGTGTTGGCCTGCCTGATGTGTTTTTCGTCATCAATGAAAATGACTTTATTATCCGTGTCCATGTATACTGACTGCCGCTGGAAATGTTATGAGGAATCGCGCTCCTCGTTCACAGGATTCGATCGTGATATCGCCATTCATCTCTTTGAGAATTCTCTCGGTTATCGTCAATCCGAGGCCAAGCCCCTGACCGGCAGGCTTGGTGGTAAAGAACGGTTCAAATACGCGTGATATGTTTTCGGCTGTTATGCCGTTGCCGCTGTCCTGAATGATAATAAAGACGCGATTTTCTTTCTCGCACGCCTCGATGATCAGCTCTTTGGTATCGCTGTTTTCCATCGCCTGCATGCCATTGCTGATAAGATTGATGATGACCTGCTGGAAGAGTAACTGGTTGACGAAAATCTCGAGATTTTCCGGAACTATTTTCATGACAACAACTATCTTGTTCTTGCGAATGCCGGGCGAAAGGATTTCCAGCGCCCCATCGATAATGCCGCGAAAAGACACAATATCAAGATTATCGCTGCTTTTTCTCGAAAACTCTTTAAGCTGTATTCCCAATTGGGCCATCCGGTCGGTCAACTCGCCTATCTGAGTCATATTCCAGTCGGCCTCGTCAATTCTCTCTTTAGCCAGGAGCTGCCGTGCATTATCGGCATAACTTCGGATAGCTGCCAGCGGCTGATTCAACTCGTGATTAATGCCGGCGGACATCTGTCCCAGGGTTGCCATTTTGGCGGCATGGATCAGTTCAGACCTGGTTCGCTTTAAAATTGCTTCCGTATTTTTACGATCGTGAATTTCCCGGAGCAGTTTCTCGTTTGTCTCTACCAGCTCTCTTGTTCTCTCCCCTACCCTGGTTTCGAGTTTTTCATTGGCTTCCTGAAGAACTCTTCTGGCGTGATCCTCAAAACGCTTTAATTCGCTCAGCCTCTGCCGCCGCTGCCTTAACAAGACAAGGAGCAGGTAAGAAAAAAGAAAACCGGTTGCGACAAGGATGTTAACCCCGATAATCGTTTGCCGCAGTGGACTGATGTTCGACAGGATCTGCACATTCCAGCCCGCCTCGTCCATGTAATGCACCTGCTGGAGAAAGGTTTTTTGCTGGTTATTTTGATCCTGCAGGTTGATTATGGATCCGAAGTCATAGTTTTTAACCCTGGTGTAATCAATCGCTACGATATCCGAGTTCGGGTAACGTTTGGATTTTCGAATCAAATCCTCGGTCAGGGGGGTGACCCTGCCGAGAGTCTTGTATCGCCAATCCGAATGGGTGGTGATAAAAATCACATTATCAGGATCGGTAACCAGGAATATTTCGTCATGATCCCCCCACTTTTTTTCAACGTTGTCAATATTGATTTTGATAACCACCGCACCGAGTATCTCGTTGTCCCGACGGACGGGGTAGGCAAAATAATATCCCCGCTTGATCGATGTGGTGCCAAGCGCAAAATATCTGCCAAGATGGCCTTTCATGGCCTGTTTGAAATAGGGACGATAACTGAAATTTCTGCCCACAAAAGGATGCTCTTCCTGCCAGTTACTCGCCGCGATGGTCAGACCGTCCTTATCCATCAGATAGGTGTCTGCTGCGTTGCTTATATCGTTGATCGTTTCCAGATACCGGTTGAGCGCTTCTATCCGCTCTCGTCCTCCAGGGTTAAGAAAAAAATTTACGAGCTGTTTGTCGCGGGCAAGCAATTCCGGTAAACTTTCATATTTTTCCAGTACACCGCGGAGATAGGTGACAAAAAGCTCAAGCCTGATATCACCCTCCCGGGAGAGCTTGGTGATACCCCGTTCATAGGTAATCGTGGATACACCGAATAAAACCAAGGCCGCCAGGGCAAGAACGGTTATCCAGCCGGTGATCGAACGTAAGCCGAGAAATTGAGCACTTTGCATGATAAGGTGCCTGGTTTTTGCAGGTTACCGGCAGGGAATGTTGTTATCTGCAAGAATCCTCTTAATCGATTCTATACTGACTTCGTGCCGGTGAAATATTCCGGCAGCCAGTCCTGCCTCCGCGGCTGTTTCTGAAAAGACCTGCCGGAAGTGTTCCGCCGTCCCTGCCCCGCTGGAAGCGATAACCGGAATCTTGACGCTGCTTTTCACGTGGTTGATCAATTCGATATCGAAGCCGCTACCAGTGCCGTCCTTGTCGATACAATTCAGCAGGATCTCTCCGGCACCAAGGGTCTCACATGCTGTTACCAGTTGTATGACGTCAATGTCGCGTCCTTCACGTCCACCTTTTACGGTGACCTGATACCAGCAGAATGCTTCGCCGCCCGGCCCGGGTATCGCTGTTTCCAGGGTATGATGAGCGGTCTCGTCTGGAGAGTTGACATAGACGCGTCTGGGATCAACGGAAATGACTACCGCCTGGGCCCCGTAAACCTGGGAGATCTGCTCGATTGAACTTCTGCCGCTTTTCCTGCCCTCGCGCAGATATTGTTCGACAACGAGGACCGCATCGCTGCCGATGGATATCTTATCGGCCCCGGATCGGAAATATTCCGAGGCAACATCGAGAGCGGAGTGAAAAACGCCGTCTGAGTCGGTAAATTCCCTGATTCCGCCGCCGATAGTCAATGGAACAAAGACATTCTCAGACGTTCGCCTCAAAACCTCCAGCATCGGCTGGTCGACCAGTGGAAAATTCCGGAAGCCGGTAATATTGAGAAAGGTGATCTCATCTGCCCCTTCCTCGAAATAGCGTCGAGCCAGATCAACCGGCTTGCCGAGGTTTCTGACCTCACCGGCTTCGCGGACATCATACTGGTCCCCTTTCGTTACGACGAGGTCCCCAGCATCATTGCTTCGCACATCAAGGCAGGCAATGATCCGTCTGGCCAGAACGGTTTTTCCCCGCTGTTTTGCCGACGTCAGCGGTGACACAGCGATTTGCTCGTTCTTTAGGTAGCTGTCCAGTATTCTCAGGCCGGCCTCCCCGCTTTTCTCGGGATGGAACTGAAAGGCGGCTGTATTGCCATGGCAGACCCCTGAAACGAATTCCTCGCCGTAATCGGTTGTGGTCAGCAGCCACGCCGGGGGAACATTTTCGATAGGTGCGTGGTAGGAGTGGACGAAATAGAGCTTCTCCTGCTGATAGCGCTCAAAGAGCGAACATTTTTTATGAAACTTTATGCCGTTCCAGCCGATTTGGGGAACAGAGAGGTAATTTTCCGGGAATCTTCTGA
>JAHEMX010000444.1 GCA_024643445.1 Desulfobulbaceae bacterium
GTCTGAAAGAATAACCGGGATACGGGCTCTTTTGGCTTCTTTCAGGACGGGTTCCCAGCCAGTTTCGACTACCGGTGAAAACGCTATGACATCAACGCCCTGAGAAATAAAACTACGGATGGCCTTGATCTGGTTTTCCTGTTTCTGCTGCGCATCCGAAAACTTCAGCTCTATGTTCGGACGACTTTTTGCCTCGGATATGATCGAGTCCGTGTTGGCAACCCGCCAGGCACTCTCCGCACCGATCTGAGAGAAGCCTACCACGATTTTATCCTTAGCAACTGCTGAGCCGGTAATCAGCAAACCGGCCATAAACATACACGCTAAAACTTGGGTCCACTTTTTCATGATACTCCTCCCGAATTGAACATGACAATCAGTTGGATGGCTCCAGCGCAACTTTACCACTCGCCTGCAGCCACCGATACCGGCACAGCTCATGTGCCGGCTTCTCTTTTGGTCATCTGCTCCAGACCAGCCTTACCTTTATCCTCCTTGACAATTTCACCACACTCGAGCCACTCAAAGGCCTGTTCTCCTCTATTTCCAGACAGGTCCATACGATCAGGTCTCAGGTGAGCTCAGACTCAACGAAGGAGCCTATTTTCAGATATTTCTCATAGAGCACCCGGTATTGTGCGACATGCTCCTTGATAGGCTTATACACGGTTTCAAATCCGCAGGACATGGCCTCCTGGGCTTCGCCGATGTTTGCATAAACCCCTCCGACAACGGCCGCAAACATCGCAGCGCCGAGTGCAACAGTCTGATCACTCCGGGCCACCTTGATATCCATATCGAGCACATCGGCAAGCACCTGCATGGCAAAGGATGATTTCCGCGCTACCCCGCCGATCGCAATCACTTCCTTGATGTGTACGGATTCAGACAGAAATCTCTCGACAATGGCCTTTCCGCCAAACGCGGTTGCCTCCACCAGAGCACGGAAAATACGCGGGGCGTCACTGCTCAGGTTCAATCCGGTGAGTGCGCCCCTGAGATTCTGGTTTGCATCCGGCGTTCGTCGTCCATTCAGCCAATCCAGGGCAACAATCCCCGACTGTGCGATGGGGATGTCTGCAGCGGCCTTGCTCAGCCTGGACAGCAATCGGGCAGATAACTCATCTGTCAGGGCGGCTGCAGTCTTTTTGTCTATGAGAGCGCTATCCTCCAAAAGTGCGCCGGGCCAGAGGAGCAGATCCTGAAACCAGGCATAGATATCGCCATAGGCCGATTGGCCGGCTTCCATACCTATCATGCCCGGAATAATCGATCCGTCCACCTGGCCGCAAATCCCGCGCACCACCGTATCCTGAATATCATGGACAGGCGCAATCAGCATATCACAGGTTGAAGTGCCAATAACCCGGACAAAACTGTAAGGGGTTATCCCGCCGCCGACCGCACCCATATGGGCGTCAAAGGCGCCGATGCCGACAGGCGTGTTCACGGGCAGTCCGAGTTTTTCAGCCCATTCAGCGGTCAGTCCGCCGGCTGCCGTATCTGAGGTGAAAACCTGATTATAGAGTCTCTTTCTCAGGCCGGTCAGCAGCGGATCCAGCGCCTGAAAAAACTCCTCGGAGGGCAGCCCTCCCCACCTATCATGCCAGAGCGCTTTATGTCCTGCGGCGCAGACCCCGTGTTTCAGCCTGGCCGGCGCCGTGGTTCCGGTAAGGACGGCCGGAATCCAGTCGCAATGCTCTACCCAGGTGTAAGCGTGCTTCCTGACGCTTTCGTCAACACGCAGGGTATGGAGAATTTTGGCGTAGTACCATTCGGATGAATAGATACCGCCTACGTATCTGGTAAAATCTATGCCTCCCCAGGTGCGGGCGGTGTGATTGATCTCATCGGCCTCTGCTACTGCCGTATGATCCTTCCAGAGAATGAACATAGCGTTCGGGTTCTCGGCAAACTCCGGACGCAATGCAAGTACGGCGCCTTCGCTGTCCAGAGCAGCCGGCGTCGACCCGGTGGTATCAATACTGATTGCAGCAACACGCCCGGCACAACCTTCCGGGCCGCCGGCAAGACAATGCCGAACCGTGTGCGTCAAACCTTCGAGATGATCCAGGGGATGCTGGCGAAACTGGTTCTTCGTTGGATCGCAGTATTTCCCTGCAGCCCACCGGGGATACGTGAATACATCTGCTGCAGCCTCGCGGCCGGTGGCGGTGTCAATCAGCACAGCCCGCACCGAATCAGTTCCGTAATCAAGGCCTATAACAAATTGCTCATTCACGGTCTTCTCTCCAAAGATAATTGACTGATTTCCGTGGACATTCAAATACCCGCTTGCTGCAGAACCATATCTGTTCCCACCTGCTGCCAGGCAATTCCCGAAAACATGATCCGAAGATGACCCCAGGAACTTGTCCGGTACACGCCTACACCGCTGTCTAGTGCATTGCCGCTGTCAATGCGTATTGCAGGTGGTTGTAACGCAGTTCTTTTTTGAATTCCTCCGTGGTTGTTGCAGCATCAATGACCAGTAATTCGATGCCAAGTATTTCACAATAATCCTGCAGATGCTGCCTGGTAATCGCCTGACTAAAACCCGTATGGTGTGCGCCTCCGCCATATATCCAGGCCGTCGCAGAAACCTTCAGATTGGGCTGAGGGGTCCAGAAGGCTCTGGCGACGGGCAGATGCGGCATGGCATGTTCGGGAGCAACCACCTCAACCTCATTGATGAGCATCCTGAAGCGATTGCCCAGATCAATCAAGGTAGCGTTGAGCGCAGGACCGGATTTTGCGGTAAAGACGAGTCTTGGCGGGTCAGCCTTTCCTCCGATCGACAGAGGATGTATCTCAAGGGAAGGGGTTGACTCAGCGATGGATGGGCAAACCTCAAGCATATGCGCTCCCAGCACCATGGCCGGCCCTTTTTCAGGGAGGTGGTAGGTATAATCTTCCATAAATGAGGTGCCACCCTTCCGCCCGGCACCCATAATTTTCATGGCTCGTACAAGGGCCGCGGTTTTCCAGTCCCCTTCCGCTCCAAAGCCAAAGCCATCGTCCATGAGCCGCTGACAGGCAAGTCCGGGCAAATGCTGCAGCCCGTGCAAGTCTTCAAAATTAGTGGTAAAAGCACTGAACCCCCCGGCTATCAGGAAATTCCTCAATCCCACTTCGACCTTTGCTGCTTCACGAAGTTGCGAAAACGCCTTTGTCTGTCTTAACTTTTTGGCAACGCCGTATTCCTCCAGATATTGAGCAACCAGGCTATCTATCGATTCATCATCAACAGCACTGACAGCCTTGACCAGATCACCCACTCCATAGCCATGTACTGAAAAGCCCAGGTCTATCTGGGCAGAGACTTTATTGCCTTCCGTGACTGCGACATCCCGCATGTTGTCGCCAAACCTGGCTACCCGGGTTTTCTGCATCTCACTATGTGCTACAGCAGCCCGCATCCAGGAATCAATCTCATCATAAATATCGAGATCCTGCCAATGGCCCACGACCACTTTCCTGCGTAACCGCATCCGGGTTCCGATAAAGCCAAACTCCCTGTCACCGTGCGCCGACTGGTTCAGGTTCATAAAATCCATATCAATCTGGTTCCAGGGTATTTCCCGATTGAATTGGGTATGAAAATGCAGAAATGGTTTGGTGAGTCCGCCCAGGCCGGCAATCCACATTTTGGCAGGAG
>JAHEMX010000445.1 GCA_024643445.1 Desulfobulbaceae bacterium
GTGTCAGCCATGTCGGGATTTTTTTCTATGGCATCAAGCATCGGGATCGCATGCTGGGCATAGCGACGCCAGAGCCGGTCACTCAGCATTTCCCCCGTATCACCGGCAACTACCTGGTCCAGGCCAAGCTTGTAGGCCTGCTTGAAATAGGCGGTCTTCACCTTGTTTGGCGGTTCCCCATACCACTTTTCATATTCGGTAGCCAGGGGGACACCCAGTTTTATAACGCCCTCACAAATTTCCTCGCCAACGTTCAGACAATCGGTAAGTTTACCGCCGAAGATACTGATATGCTTCTTTTCTGCAGATGTCTCAATGACATGTTTTCTCGACATCTGCAGAAAATCATCCTTGGCTTTTTGTCCCTTTTTCAAGACCAGGGGCCGCACACCGCATCTCTCTGAGATGATATCGCTTTCTGCCAGCGGCCTGCTCAGGTCAAGGCGGGCGTTAATATTGGATAACACGAATTCACGATCTTCAGCGGTCACTTCGGTCTCCGGATCTGCAACGGGGGTATCTGTTGTTCCGATACAGGTGCGATTTGCCATGGGGATGGCAAAAAAGAGACGGCCGTCATCAGCGAAGAAAGCAAGCACCCGATTATGGCGGGATAACCGCGGCACGATCAGGTGGATGCCCTTGGAAAATATATGCTGATACTCAGTTTTTACCCCTGCTATTCCGTTGAGCCGGTCAACGAAGGCGCCAGCGGCATTGATCATAACCCTGGAACGTATTTCAAACTCTTCGCCATTGACCACGTCTCTTGCTACCGTTCTCCACTGATTTTCAGCATCGTACGATCCACTGACGGATTCAACATAGTTTGCGGCGATGCAGCCCTTGTCCATTGCGCTGCGCACAAAGTTAAAGACGAATCGCGCATCATTGTCATGCAGGTAGGCATCTGAATATTCGACGCCGCCGATACTGTTCTCCACATTGATAAGTGGTTCGGCGTTTTTGATTTGGCTGGCGGTAAATATATGCGGTGTTCGGGTTTTTCCCCTGCCAAACAGCCAGTAAAGCCATGTTCCGACCCACATGACCCAGGCGGGAAGACGTGATGACTTTGACAGCGTGCTCAAAAAACGGATTTCACTGACCGTGGATGGAAAACTTTTCAGCAACTCGTTCCTGGATTTGCATAAATCGTTAACCAGGCCGAATTCATAACTTTCCATGTATTTAATGCCCCCCCAGATCAGATTGGAGGACTGCTGGCTGGTAAATCCGGCAAAATCACGGGAATCAATAAGTCCTACCTTGGCACCCCGTGCTGCCAAGGCTGCAGCAGAAACGGCACCATTCATCCCGCCACCTATAATCAGAACATCAAAAATTTCCGTCTTCAGCTTCTGTATGTTTTGTTTTCTCAGTTTCATGGAAATAAGTAAACGCTTCTCAACGTCACCTGATTTAAGGTGAGAACGGGCGCTATCTCCCTTTCTCATTTTTTAAAGAAACAGATCAACGATCGATCCGATAGTGGCCCGCACTAGACATATCTGAAAACGAAAACGAACCAGACAATGGCCAGGATGAGTCCTCCCCACAACGGCGCTCCGTAAAAGGCCAGCCAACCCAGATTGATAAATCCGGTTCCCAGCCAGGAGATGAACAGGCGATCTCCCCGGGTCGTATCCAGGCCGAAAAGACCATGCCTGGGATTACCGCCCGGGCTGAAATGCTCCCATACGCCCATGGAGGCAATCGACAATACGACAATAATGAAGAAAGCTGCTGTCGGCCAGGTCCATGCCATCCAGGTTAACCCCATACAATCCTCCTTCGACTAAACCCGCCCGAGGGCGAATCCCTTGGCGATATAGTTGCGCACAAAATAGATAACAATCGCACCGGGCACGATGGTAAGCGAACCGGCAGCAGCCAGCAGGCCCAACTCGTATCCCGAACTGCTCGCCGTACGCGTCATTGTTGCTGCGATCGGTTTTGCATCGACTGAAGTAAGTGTTTTCGCCAGCAGCAGTTCCACCCACGAGTACATAAAGCAGAAGAACATCGTCACTCCGATGCCGGCGGCAATGGTCGGAATAAAAATACGGATAAAAAATCTCCAGAACGAATAGCCGTCCAGGTATGCTGTTTCATCCAGTTCTTTCGGTACACCGGACATGAAGCCTTCAAGGATCCATACGGCAAGAGGAATATTGAACAGACAATGGGCAATGGCCACGGCTATATGCGTGTCGAACAGACCGATAGCCGAGTATAACTGGAAAAAAGGCAGCGCAAAAACAGCCGGCGGAGCCATGCGGTTGGTCAGCAGCCAGAAGAACAGGTGCTTGTCCCCGAGGAACCGGTAACGTGAAAAGGCATAAGCCGCCGGTAATGCCACCGTAACCGAGAGAAGCGTATTGATCACCACATAGATGATCGAATTTATATACCCGTTGTACCAGGTCGGATCCGTAAAAATGACCTTGTAATTCGCCAGGGTAAACTCCTGCGGAAAAAACGAAAAGCCGCCCAGGATCTCATTGGTCGTCTTAAAAGACATGGAGAGCAGACCATAGATCGGCAGCATCAAAAACAGGATATAGAGTGTTGGTACCAGCCACTTATTTGGATTGGTCATCTCACTGCTCCTCGTTACGCATCATGATGGTGTAGAATGCCCAGCAGATCAGCAAAACCATGAGAAAATAGACCAGCGACATGGCTGCAGCCGGCCCCAGATCAAATTGACCGAGAGCGATCTTGACCAGGTCGATAGACAGAAAGGTTGTCGTGTTGCCTGGTCCGCCGCCGGTCAGCACGAACGGTTCGGTATAGATCATAAAACTGTCCATGAAACGCAGCAGGATGGCAATGGTCAGTACCCGCTTCATTTTCGGCAGCTGGATATAGCGGAAAATTGCCCAACGGCTGGCTCCGTCGATATGGGCGGCCTGGTAGTAGTCATCCGGTATCGAACTCAGTCCTGCATAGCAGAGCAGTACGATCAAAGACGTCCAGTGCCAGACATCCATAATTACCGTGGTCGTCCAGGCGGCTACCGGTTGCCGGGTAAAATTGTAATCAATGCCCAAGGAATTCAAGGTGTGCCCGAGCAGACCGATGTCGGGCAGGGCGAAGATATTCCACATGGCGCCGACCACGTTCCACGGAATCAGGAGCGGCAGAGCCATTAATACCAGGCAGACGGACACCCAGGGACCTTTGCGCGGCATGGTGAGGGCTACACCTATACCAAGCGGTACCTCGATTGCGATGATCATGCCGGTAAAGATAAGCTGACGGATCAGGGAAGCATGAAAACGGGGAGAACGCAGCACCTGTTCAAACCAGGTTGTGCCTTCCCAGAAAAATATGTTGTCTCCAAAGGTTTCCTGAAAGGCGTAATTGACCACCGTCATCAGCGGGATAAACGCGTTGAAGGCCACCAGGATGAGGACAGGCACAACAAGCCACCAGGCTTTATTGTTTTGCGTTTTATTCATGGACGGTCTCCTCGGCTAGCCAATCGTCACAGTAAATTCTGGTGTGGTCCGGGTTAAAGGTAATTCTCGCGTTCTCCGATGGGATGACCTGGTCTTCCTGCATCACCATCTTGATTATTTCGGATTCATGCTTCAGCGTCAGCACCTGGTAGCGACCGAGGTCTTCAACCTTTTCAATGATGACGGGCAT
>JAHEMX010000446.1 GCA_024643445.1 Desulfobulbaceae bacterium
TAATATATTGTTGTTTGTTTTTGAAATACTGCACCCTCTCTGTATTTTTTCCTCTTTTTTGGAAATAATTCCATTTATTTGAAAATTTAATGACTAGTAATTACCAAGGGATTGTAAAACTTTTCAAGGACCTACCCCGCCGCAAGCGGACGGAGTATCAAAATTGCTTTACTCCTCAAGGGGGCGTGTTATTAAACCCGAGCCACGCAATGAACATAAAGCTGAGTTGGTTTTAAGATGGCAGCTTATCTGAAATAATTAGATTACCGAAAAATTATTAAATAATTACAACTGGCAATTCTCGAATAGTAACCATCTTCTACAGATTAGAATTTGACCTGTTAACCGTTGAGGGCACATATCATTACAGTGACGGAGGTTTTGATTGGCAACCTCTGCTCATAAAGACTGTCTTTCATGTTGAGATGTTCCTGTATTTCTCTGATTTCCTATCGGCGATGTACTCAACCTGTTCCCCGTCAGACCATGTTATACAAAAACAGGACATGAAATAAGAGACACTCTGGGGCAGAATTTAACCAGAGGAGTGATCATTATGGCCACCTTGAAAAATTGTCTTTTGGCCCCAACTCTGCGTTGCGTGTGAATATTTTATGCTCGGAATATCAAATATATGCCTGCGTCAAAATTTTCACACGCGCCTTGTTTTTGAACCAAAATCCTAATTTTGCAAGGTACCCTTATGTCAAAAAAAGACAGTGCCGAATCTGTCGTGAGACAGCTTCGGCGGGAGTACTCAGGGGAAGAAAAAATAGGCATTGACACACCAGGCCAGCCTTGCTATAGATAAAAAAACAATAAAAGCAAGCCGTTACTTCGGTTTCGCTGACCCTGTCCCCAAGGTTAGCGTCCGGTTGCTATGGATCCGGCTGATATCGTCAACAAGTTACAGATAGTATTTCCCCGATTGTTACATTGTGCTGTGGAGGTAAAAATGGAAGTTTTAGGTCTGGATGTTGGTTTTGGGTTTACCAAGGTCGCCTACAACAAAGTTCACCTGATGTTCAAATCACTGATTGGCAACGCCGAAGAAATTCAGTTCAGGCCGAACTTCGAGCCGGAATCAACAACCGAGAGTCTTCACGTCACCATAGACGGCATTGATTACTTTGTTGGTGAGTATGCGGAAAAGCAGAGCACGGTGCGCCACTACACCCTCGAACAGGAAAAACTCACTACGAATTTTTTAAAAGTGTTATCCCTCACCGCTATTGGCCTGTTAGCCGAAAAATACGTCCCGCTCCATGTCGTGTCCGGCCTGCCGGTCCTATATTTCAGCGAATTCAACGAACAGTACAAGAAAATCCTGCTGGGCCATCACGAAATCACCTTTCACCATCCCAACGGAAAGGATATCCAGCGCCGGCTGAACATCGGCAAAATCCGCATGGTTCCTCAGCCCTACGGCAGCATGATGGATATCCTTCTGAATTTTAGCGGTAAAATGACCAACCGGGATCTTGCCAAGCAGAAAGTCGGCGTAGTCGACATCGGGTTCAACACCACGGATTATATTCTCGTCGACAAGCTGCACTATATCAGCCGTGGCTCAAAGACCATCAACCTGGGGATATCCGACTGCTTTCGCCAGATCGGGGATAAAATTCGCCAGAGCAGCGGCTTGAGCATTGAACTGTACCAGCTCTACAATCCTGTAGACAGCGGCACCATCAAATTAAAAGGCAAGAGTTACAGCCTGGACAAGATGAAAGAGCAGGTTTTCAAGCAGACCGCCGAGGTTATCGCCAACGAAGTCAACCAGGCCTGGGCCGATGACTGGGACATGGACACCATTGTCCTCACCGGCGGCGGCTGCAAGGAGATGGCCAACTATCTCAAGCCGCTGTTGAACGGCAACATTATTCTCCCCGAGGCGGGCCAGGACAGTCGAACCAATAATGTTCAGGGTTTCATCAAGTATGCCCAGCATTTGTGGGGCAATATGGTCCCAGAGCCGCCGCCAGCCGCAAATCCTCAATGAATCGCCCCGAGCGCTGCCCAGCGGCGCTCGGCAAAGCCCCCTCTTAATCAGCTACGTCAAAGCGTAGGTGAATTATTACACCAAATAAAAGGGGAGAAAAGCCACATGACCTTTCTCCCGTAAATACTAACAAAATTCGTATATTTCTGGTGGAGGCGGCGAAGCCTTACCTCAATTCGTTCTCCAAACTAAAATACATCCGCAAATCCTGTTTATTCAACACCTTACCACACATCAAATCCCTTCAGCTTGCTGGACACCGAGAGAAACATAATTCTCTACATTTTCCCGAAACAGAGAACGGACGTGGGTTCGATTCCCGTACGGTGACCTCCTGTAATCAATCCATAAACCTGAGTCTGAATACAACCGTGTCACAAAAAATGTCGTAAACCTGTCGCAAACCTGTCGCGAAGCTGTCGCAAATATTCAGGCAAGTTTGTACTCCTGATGGTGGGTTGCTCCTTCACTGGCAATCAACTCCTTATCCAGCATTCCTTTGAGGTCGCGCTGCAAGCTGCGTCGATTTATATCAGGACAGATGCTTTCAAAGTCCTGAATGGTCAGCTTGCCGTTTTGAAGCAGGAATCCGATGGCTTTTCCTTGGCGCTCATTCAGGCTGTGTTTCTGTACAAGCACATCACGACGGATGACTTGTTCTCCTCGTTCTTTGACCTCGATCATCTGGGTTTCGAGGCCGGTGATGAAGTAATCAAGCCAACCGGTCATATCCATATCGTTTTCACGGACGCTCTGGATTTTTTTATAGAAGGTCGGCCGGTCGCGGTCGTAGTATTCGCTGATTGTGAATAGGCGCTTGAAGTCATATCCAGCTTTGTACAGGCACAGAGTTGATAAAAGACGTGAGGTCCGGCCATTCCCGTCAAGGAATGGGTGAATGTGCACCAGCTGAAACTGGGCGATGCCGCTGACCAGCACTGGATGAATATCAAGCTCAGCGTTCAACCATTTGACCATTTCCGACATCATGATCGGGACTTCGACCGCTGATGGCGGTGTGTAGATGACTTGGCCGGTGGCAGAGTTGGCCACATAGTTCTGAATGCGGCGGTAATTACCCGGATCGGCTTTGCCGCCACGAACGCCTTCCACCAGTTTCCGGTGGATCTCCCGAATCAACCCTTCGGTAATTGGATCGCCGCTATCGAGACAATCGGAAACGAATTCAAACGCGGAGCGGTAGTTGAGCAGTTCCCGGGTGTCATCCGGGTCGGCTTCCGGCACTGCTTCCCCACGCCATAATCGCTCGGCCTGATCAAGTGTGAGGTGCGTTCCTTCGATATGAGTGGTGTGATGCGCTTCCTTAATCAACGCCTCAGCACCCATATCTCGTACCCAGTCGTCTGACAACCGCGCCGCCTCTAAAAAACCACGTGCTCGCTCGATTTGGGTGATGGCGGCGGTCATCCGGTTGGTGATGGTGAATTTGGGATTGAATGAGTTCATAATAACTATGCCTCCAGAACGGCTCCCGCTTCTTCAAGTATCGCTTTGATTTCCGGTGTCAGCCTTCCGGGTATAAACAACAGCTTGGGTTGGTATGCCTTCAGAAATTAGTCGCTCTGCCAATAAGTTATTCTGTCCGTCCAAAAGGAGAGCTATAAACTGTTCGTGACGTGCTCCCTCAAACTTGG
>JAHEMX010000447.1 GCA_024643445.1 Desulfobulbaceae bacterium
CCAGCGGCAGGAAATAGTCGAGTGCGCTCTTGGGGCCCACATCCCTGCCGTCAATCAAGCCGTGAATCCTGATCGAGCGGATGGAGCAACCCGAGGCGTGCTCCAGAAGCGCATAGAGATGATCAACATGCGAATGGACATTACCATCTGAAACCAGCCCGATCAGGTGCAACGGTGCGCCAGCCTTGCAGCGCTTCTCGATGGCCTTCCAGGCTGGGCCCTGATAGATGGATCCCGAAGCGATCGCCTCATTGACCAGTTTGGCACCCTGCGAGAAGACCCGGCCGGCCCCAAGGGCATTATGGCCGACTTCCGAGTTGCCCATGTCATCGTCGGACGGCAGACCGACGGCCTTACCATGAGCCTTCAGGCTGGTATAAAGGGACTGGCTTTTCAGCCGTTCTAGTATCGGGGTATAGGCCATGGCCACGCCGTCGCTTTCATCGCCCCTGCCGATACCGACGCCGTCCATGATTACCGTTACCACCGGCCCCTTGACGTTTTTATAAGCTCTGAGCGGTAACAATCTGTCTTGCTTCATTATCATACTCCTGGCGGCACCTTATCTTTATACCGTTGGATTGCACGTTTTTTTCACCTTAATTAATCACCTTTCCGGCCAATCCCCGCGTAATGCCCGAATTTCTCTGAGCTGCATAACCGCTATTTGCCCGCGCGGGACCGCTCATGCCAGAGCGCCTGGCTCGAAAAAAATAGCCGCACGGTTTACCCCGAAGGATGATCCGGATTCTTCAAGGTGCCCTTTTTGTCTTTAACTTCTTATCTTTTTTCTATAAATGCATTATATTACATTCGAATTCAAACTCTATATCATTACCCGACAACACGCAACCAGACATATCATCTCTGATGAGCCGCATGAATAATGAAAAGAACAAGCGACCCACCCTGACCTGCACGATCGCGGACAAGGACCTCGCCAGACTTGTCACCTTCCTGCAATCAGGTTTTTTCCGGACCACGCAAAATGGCACCCCGTTCCTGTCCTTTCTCTCTTCACTGCCGGGATTTACCAATGACTACATCCTCCATGATATCGGGACACTTTTTCTCAACGGTGATGCCATTGACGATTTCGATCTCCCGCTGACCGGGACATCAGCTACGATCGCCCTGTCATCGGCAATGCCCGGTCTTTGCGGAACCATTCTCAAAAAGGGCAGCCCCCATGCCGCCCTGCGCAAGACAAGAGTAGCCGCCCCTGCCGGTTCTGCAGGAGAAGAGGTCCTCGTTCAGATCAAGCTCTTTAACACTATTGCTCTTGAACGGGGTCCGGAATTAATGAAACAGGGGGTACAGATCAGATCCGCTGATCTCGTTTCCTTTCTCTCACTCAGGCCAAGTCTTCTTCAGGCCATGCAGGCTCTTTGTCTGGACGGAAAACCAATTTCTCCCGAACAGCTCCCGGACGCACTGGCCGGACATCCCGGGATAGTTTTGCAAACGCTTTGACATGACCGCTTCCGAATCAACACGTGACATGCTCGGCCGGGACAGGCTCATCCCGGTGGCCAGAGCCCGCTCCCTCCTGTTGTCGAAACTGCAGGACCGCAAGCCGGAAACGGAAAAGCTGTCCCTGGCCGAGGCCCTTGACCGTATTACCGCCGCCGACATCAATGCGCCGGAAGACCTGCCTCCCTGCGACCGTTCAACCATGGACGGCTTCGCCGTTGCTGCCGCCGATACCTTCGGCGCCACCCAGTCGATGCCGGCCTATGTCTCTATCACCGGCGATGTCCTGATGGGTATCATTCCCGCCGGAGCGGTAACCCGTGGCACCTGCTATCGCATACCGACCGGCGGTGTGGTACCGCAAGGATCTGACGCCGTTGTGATGTTTGAACACACCGTCCCCGTTGATGAAAAGATGATCGAAATCGTCAAACCGGCCGGCAGCGGCAGCAACATTATCAGAAAAGGCGAGGACATTGCCCGCGGCAGTCTGGCCCTGCCGTCCGGCTGGCGATTACGGCCATCGGATTTGGGGCTGCTTGCAGGACTCGGCATTACAGAAGTTGACGTGTTCCGACAGCTATCGGTGGGAATCATCTCGACCGGTGATGAAATTATCGATCACGCGCAGCCCCTGGTGCCCGGCAAGATCAGAAACATCAACGCCGTTACCGCCCGGGCGCTGATCAGCCGCTGTGGTGCCAAGGTGCATGATTACGGCATCGTCAAGGACACGGAAGCATCCTTTTTCAAGGCAGTCGAACAGGCGGTGGCGGAAAACGATATGGTCCTGTTCTCCGGAGGCAGTTCCGTGGGCGTCCGTGATCTTGGTGAGCAGGCCATCGAGCGTCTCGGTCCACCCGGTATCCTGGTGCACGGTGTTTCGCTGAAACCGGGCAAGCCGGTCATTATCGGCCTGGCCGGTTCAACCCCGGTATTCGGCTTGCCGGGCCACCCGGTTTCCGCCATGGTTTGCTTTGACCTTTTCGTAAAACCGGCAATTCACTCACTTTCCGGTATCACCCATAAAACGGACACCTTTGAACCTGTCATCAGCGCACGGCTGATGCGCAATATCAATTCTGCCGCGGGCCGTCTTGATCTTGTCCGGGTGCAGCTCGTCAGGGAAAATGGCGAGCGTTGCGCTTATCCCGTTCTTGGCCGATCCGGGGCCATTTCCACAATGACCCGGGCAAACGGTTATTTCCTTATCGATGAAAACAGCCAGGGCCTGCTCAGCGGGTCCACCGTAGAGGTATACCCCTATTCATGAATAAACAATCCATCTACGTTACCAACCAGCCTCTTGCAGACGCCCTGGAAACCTGGCGGAGAGAATTGGCTGGATCCGGTTTTTTCAGCAGGCGAGCAACTGAAGTCATCAGGGTTGACGATGCACTTGACCGGTTGACGGCGGGACCGGTATTCGCCGTTCATTCCTCCCCGTCTTACAACGCCGCGGCCATGGACGGTATCGCCGTTCATTTTCTCGATCTCGCCTCGGCCAGCGAGGCCTCTCCCGTCCGTCTCGAACCCGGACAATTCCAGCCGGTTAACACTGGAAACAGTGTCGCCCCGCAGTTTAATGCGGTGGTGATGATCGAAGAGGTACATGTACTTGATAACGGCGAGGTGGAATTGACCAGCCCGGCGACCCCCTGGCAGCACATACGCAGTATCGGCGAGGATATCGTTGCGACAGAACTGATTATTCCTGAAGGACATCGCATCAGACCCATTGACCAGGGTGCCATGCTGGCCGCCGGACTGACCGAAGTTACGGTCATCAGACCGCCGCGGGTCACCGTCATCCCGACGGGATCAGAGCTGATCGCCCCCGGCACGGCCGGAAAACCCGGCGAGATCATCGAATTCAACTCCCGGATACTCGGGGGATACCTGAAACAATGGGGAGCGGAAGTCATCGCCCATGAGCCGGTATCAGATGATCCCGAACTTTTACGGGAAGCAATCAAACAGGCTGCCATAAGCTCGGATATTCTTGTTACCAATGCCGGTGCATCGGCCGGTACCAGAGATTTTTCCACCGACGTCCTCGGTTCACTTGGCAGAGTCATCGTGCACGGGGTTGCGATAAAACCGGGCAAGCCGGTGATTCTCGCGCTTCTTGATGATACGCCGGTTATCGGACTTCCGGGTTACCCGATTTCAGCCGTTCTCA
>JAHEMX010000448.1 GCA_024643445.1 Desulfobulbaceae bacterium
CATTGGCAGCCGCAATCATGGCTTGGATCAGAATTATCGCCTCCGGATTGCCGCCCGGTTCGGCGGCCGCCAACGGCGGAGCAACAGGTACCGGTTTCCCCGGCATGGGCGGTGGTGGCGGAGCAGCCGAAGCGCTCTTCAATGGCGGTGGGGGGGGTGGCGACGAGCCGGGCATGGGCGGCGGAGTTGCTGGCACCTGAGGTGGGCGGCCCGCGCCCTGGGGCTGGTTCATGAAATGTTCAACGGCCTCCATGGCCACACCCAGCACACCTAATGCGGCTCCACCGGAAATCAGGCCTCCGAGTCCGCTCCGGCTGCCGCGGGTGCTGCCGCGAATCAGGCCGCCAAGCAGTTTTTCAGGATTAAACATGATTGTCTCCCCGTATCATATGGATGATGAGAAAAAAATCGCTGGCAGCAGACGCAATCTTGCTGCTGAACCGGATTCTGAATGAGCGGCGGTGCACTGTCAAGGTAAATTTTATACTCCGCCTTCCTGTTTTGCCATCTCAAGAATATAGCCTGAATCAAAACTTGTTCCAAAGGATTTGGGGCTCTTCACTATCCTTGCCAGTGAGTATTAACTTCCCCGGAGTAAGAACGAACAATAATGATACTGGTTCTTTCGTAGTGCTCAATTGGCTCTATAACAAATCTCTATCACCGCCTCACCGCAAAAGGCTCCCGCGTTTAACGCGGGAGCCTTTTTAGCATTGGCTAGCTGATGCTGTCCGATAGGAAGCGGTAGTCGAATGTTACTGGCTGATTTTATTTAACTCTTCGATGGACAAGGTGTCGTCGTAAATCCCCGCCGAAACCTGGTATGGTGAATCCGGCACCTGGACAACAAAAGTTATCTTTCTGGACGGTTCGGTTTCCCCGGCCTTGGGCCACCAGTATTCAACCCAGCCGCCATAGGGCTTGTTTGATGCCTCGCAGATCAATCGGGTGATATAGTTACCCTTCTTATCCTGAATGCTGTCGAACTTTTCAGATGTCCAGTCAAGCAGCGCGGGATTAATATGGCCGACTATTTTTTTAGCCTCGCAGTTATAGACCTGGACATAGGTGTCTTTCCAGGCGAATTCACCTTTGGGATCATTGAACGCGCGAAGCCCTCCTTCTCCCAGCCCTTGCATAACCTGCACACCTTTTAAAACCATGTCAAAGATTTCTTGCGGTGTTGCCGTTTCACTGGCATGTACCTGTGTACTCAACATAAGAACGAGGCCAACAACGTAAATCAACTTTTTCATAACGAATTTCCTTTTGTTTAATGTTCGGTTTCGCAATAATTTTAATGAAGCTAACTGTCGAGATTCCAATCAGTTTCTGTTGCTATTGGATGTTGAAATGGCAAACCAATCCGTTTATCTCTCAGCCTAATGGACAAGGCTTAAGATCTGGTCCTGACTTTGAACTGCGGTTGGAAATGTCAATGGAGAATTTGTTGACTCATGAGGAATCGAGGGTAATAGCTGCGGTCGCCTCATTGCTATTGGCCATTGCAGGAAATCCCTTTCCCGCTTCTTCGGCCCGGACGGCTTCAATGGTTGCGTTGGGCGCCAGCAGATGGGTCTGTGCGGAAATTTCAGTGATCACTATCGCAACCTTGCCTATGGATTGAACTGCGTTACCCAGAGCTTGAATCTTGTGGGAAGTTCCATGGGCTTTGGATACGGCCTGTCTTGTAGTTTTTCGGGACTCTACTGAATTCTATGAAATTCCACGATCAATTGCAAAATCTTTCCAGTTCGGCGACGGTTAATCGTATCGATGAGTTGTGGCAGCCGGCAGCAGGAATACCCTCTGCATAGTTTCTTAAGGTGATAAACCGATACATATCAATTGGTTCAGGTTATCCAATTGGACAGACACCTCGGATGGCATGTCCTGTACCTTCCACTGTTTCATATTATTTGTAAGATCATGAAGTATCATAAAATATTGCATGATATTTCCTCGGAACACGATGGAGGAACTTACCTGTGATTATTAAATCAACAAACAGCTCCAAATTCTTTAACCTCATGTCTTTTTGTCTAATATCCAGGTAATGAAATGCAACTATTGGTATTGCAACTATGAAAGCGGCATGCTATTCCCGCTTAGCGCAATTTCCTTATGGCAACCCCCTTTGGCTGCGACTGTTTCAGCCTGCCCAGGATACCGTCCATCTAGACACATCTTTCTGAACCCGATGCATTCTTGCCTGATTTTACTGGATTAAGCTTCGAGTTGATAACGACACAAAAATTGGTTAGGATTGTGTTCGAGTTGAGGCCGGCAAGAGACCTGCGGGGGGTGTCTTGAAATATGCCTGGTCAGGAGCTTTTTTGCCAATCGAACTCCATTTGCTGAGCCGTTTTTTCAGCCAGTTCCCTGGAATGTAATCTGCTTACAAGATGCAGACTCATGTCAATACCTGCTGATATTCCGGCAGAGGTGACGATATCACCTTCATCTATCCATCTTTTGCCTGCGTGGACATGCAAGCGAGGATAGTTCTTTTTTAAATCAGGTATATCTTCCCAGTGCGTTGTCACGTTTTGATTTGTCAATACGCCGGCCTCCGCCAATAAAAACGCACCTGTACAAACGGAGGCCACTACTGTCGCCTTTTTTGCCGTGATTGCAATCCAGTTCAACACCTGTGGTTTTTTGAGTTCCTCTGCATGTACTCCTCCAGCGACTATCAGCAGATCAACGTGAGGATGGTCATGGAAACCGAAGGCCGGGTTGACGCTGAACCCCCCGCGTGCGGTCACCGTCCTGCCCGTTTCACCAACCAGAAACACGCTGGATACCTGGTCGGATTCAGTAATCCTCGATGCCGTAGAGAAAACCTCGAAAGGGCCGGAGAAATCGAGTACCTCAGCCTGATCATAAATATAGATTGCTATGTTCATCCGTTTAATTCTGTCAAAACCTCGGGGTCACCGGTGTATCGGTATATCATCATGCCGGGAGATGTGAAAAATGTGATCTGTCCCCTGATATCCTCTAATCCGCTATGTTTTGCGTCCTTTTTAATCACAATTACAGAGATATTATTTAAGAGCACCAGTGTACTTTTGTTGCGAGTAGCCGTGTATGGCTGTGCCATTGACAATTGCAAACGGCACCCCGCTCACAGCGTCCAACTGATCTTTTCTGGCCGCTGCCTGTGCGTCCTTTTCATTCAACGCGACAGCCTGGTTCTTTCAGACGGCCTGCCAGGTTTCAGAGGTATTGCCGCAGCCGGGATCTTTCATAAGTCCATCGTGACTAGTGGTGGATATGGAAGTATGAAGATGCCGGCGTTTACCTGGGTCAATGTCATGCTTGGCAATGTTAAGTGTTCGCTGTATGGTACGTATCATGCGATAAGCAGCAGGCATTTACCTCGGTATCTGGCCGAGTTCTGTTATCGTTTTAACCGCCGTTTTAACGTAGGCTCTATGATCCATGCTTTGGCTCGTATTGCTATTAATTCAAAGCCAATTCCACAGCACTGATTGAAGCTTGCTGAGGAATGGTGGTAATCAAGTAATTTTAATCTATAGGATATAACTCGAAGTCAACTAGATCTTTCCACTTTGCAAACCATTCAAAGAATAATTGCTTATCATTGGTTTCCATCAACTGGAAACAAATATTTTTGTCTTTGT
>JAHEMX010000449.1 GCA_024643445.1 Desulfobulbaceae bacterium
GCTCTATGATCACGTGAAAAAGAGCTATCAGCGAATTGATGTCGTGGGGCGGAGCCTTGGCACCGGTGTAGCGGTCTATCTTGCCTCGGAAAAACCGGTCGAGCGGCTGGTGCTGGTCACTCCGTACGACAGCATGGTTCATCTCGCCTCAATCTACTACCCGTTCATCCCCGTCTCGCTTTTACTGAAAGATCGCTATGAGTCAAGTGGATTGGCCGCCCGTCTTGATATGGACATCCTTGCCGTAATTGCCGAACAAGATGAGGTGATTCCGCGCCGTTCGACGGACTTGCTCGTCTCTGCCCTGGCACCGGAGAAGACAAGCGTTTCGATTATTGCCGGAGCGACGCACAATTCGATCGGTTCCTATCCCGCCTACGAGGCAACCCTCAGCACCTTCCTGAACAGGCCGCCCAGGCCTGAATAAAATTAATAGTATCAGTATATTATTTGTATCAGGTCAGGGATTTTTACGATTTCCATGACACCCAGAAGATTTTCCTATGGATACTATTTAATAACTCTATTTGAAATAATTTAGTAATATACTAAAATACTTTCAGAGATGCTACGGCGCAGTATGTTTCATCAGTATGTCAGGCGGTTCATGGCCGGGATATAATGCGCTAGAAATAAACAGGTCATTACAGGTAAATAAACAACAAAACAGGGAGGAAGGGCGGTATGATTTACAGAAAAATCGCGCAAGCGGCACTTGGAATGGCAGCGCTTTCGTTTGTGCTGGTTCCAGGAACGATCATGGCCAAAGAGGCCAAGCCAAAGGTTCTGAAGCCTTGCCTGCAATGTCACAAGGATAACGGTCCGAATGACATTCGCGGTAAACTGGGCAGTGTCTCGATGAAATCCGAAACCATCAAGGTAGAGACGGGGGGAGCCCCCTGGCTGATAACCTTTGATGACAATACAGTTGTCAACGGCGCAGAGGCACTGAATAAAATAGACGACGGTCATGAAATCCTGGTAGCCTATCGGGAAGAAGGTGGAGCGATGATCGCCGACCGCGTGGACGTCAAACCTCCGGCCCAGCTTGACCCGGCAATGCTGATCACCATTGACGAACTCGCGCCGCTGGTCGAGCAGGGCCCGGAAAAAGGGAAGTTCACCCTTGTGGATGCCCGTCCCGGCAAAGTCTATATCGAGGGCTTTATTCCCGGCGCAATTTCTATCTACGATGCCCAGTTCGAAGAAAATCTCGACAAGCTCCCGAAGAACAAGGATGATCTGCTGGTCTTCTATTGCGGAGGGCCTACCTGACGCCTCAGTCCTTCTTCTGCCCGGCGGGCAGAAATGCTTGGTTACACCAATATCAGAGTATTCCATGACGGTATGCCGGCCTGGAAGAAAGCAGGCAAGCCGCTTTTTTCCAATGCAAAATCGTTGCAGTCCAACATGGAAACCGAGACGCCGGTTGTGCTGATCGACGTCCGTGATGTGGAAAGCGCGAAGGCGGCGCACATCAAAGGAGCCGTGTCTGTGCCCGCAGACATGCTTGCTTCAGCTAAAGACAAGTTTCCGTCCAACAAAAAGGCGCCGGTCATCATCTACGGAGCAGATACCGAGGCTGGGATGAAAGCCTTTTCCACGGTCAGGGGATGGGGCTTCAAGGATACCACGGTTCTCATGGGCGGCATTGCCGGCTGGCAGAAAGCCGGTCTGCCTGTCGAAACCGGCGCGGCTGCAAGTGAAATCGTCTATGTTCCGAAGCCAAAACCTGGTGCGCTCAGCATCAATGATTTCACCCTGGTCGCAGACCATAAAAAAGGCGATGCGGTCATTCTCGATGTCCGGTCCGATGATGAGACGGACGAAGGTACCATAAAAGGCGCCATAGCCATTCCTGCGGAAGAGGTTTCAGCAAGGCTTGCCGAGATTCCCAAGGACAAGATTATTTTTGTTCACTGCAGCACCGGTATCCGTGCGGAAATGGCCTACCTGACGCTCAAGGAAGAAGGCTATAAGGCCGGTTACCTCGATGCAAATATCAAAGTAGCAAAAGGTGGCGAGTACACGATTACCGAGAAAGAATAAGGTTCTAGTGTTTTGAAGTAACAGGCAGGTTTTCAATGGCCGCCGGCGTGATCAGGCTTCCATTGAAAACCTGTTCTTCCTTTTCAGTATCCCCTCCGTACCCTTCGCTTGCTCATCCAGCAAAATAACGATTGCGGGGCCGGAATTCTGTTCGGGCGAACTCCTTTTCTTGCGGTTTCAACCCATCGCCCTTACCGTTTCTTCACCGGACGAAACAATGCGGCCCCGGTTTACGGCCTTAGCGTGCGCGGTTTCTACTCAGCAGAAGAGATTCAAGGAGACAATTATGAAAATTCTTGTCATAGGGGCAACCCGGGGTATCGGTAAAGCGTTGTTGGAGTGTGCCCTGGAAGAGCAAAACGAGGTGCGTGTCCTTGCCAGAAATCCCGGTACAATTAAAACAAGGCATGAAAACCTGAAGGTGGTCAAGGGCGATATCCTGGACAGCGGTTCGGTGGCGACTGCCCTGGCAGGCCAGGATGCGGTCTGCTCCTGCGTCGGCGTTCCCATCACCTTCAAGCCGGTGACTCTTTTTTCACGCGGTGCGGCCCGGGTCCTGCAGGCACTGCAGCAAAATCCCGCGCAGAAATATGTCGCGGTAACGGGGATCGGAGCAGGCGACAGCAAAGGGCATGGCGGCTTTCTCTATGACCGTATTTTCAAGCCGCTCTTCCTCAAGACTATTTACGAGGACAAGGATCGTGAAGAGAGCCTGATAAAAGAAAGCAGCAGCAATTGGCTGATCGTCAGGCCGGCCGGCCTGACCAACGGACCGAGAACCGGAACGTATCGTGTCGTGCATGACCTTGAAGGGGTGACTGCCAAAAGGGTGTCACGTCTCGATGTTGCGGACTATATCCTTAAACAGTTGAAAAATCCCTCCGATTTTGGCAAAACACCACTGCTTACCTACTGATCCGCGTGAAAAACCTCCGTGTATCCGCTTCGGTGCAGTAAGATGAACGGTTGAAGCGGATAGGAAGAGCTGATGCAATGATAACCTTTACCTGCTGGCACCATAATGCGACAAAAAATCGTTCTTGTTTTATTTCTCCTGCTCGTTCTGGTGGTCTTTTATGAACGATCTGACTGGTTTTTCGAGCAGTCACCCGGTGAGCAGGTTACCAGTGGAGAACTGCTCAAAAATGCGTATGCAAACCGGATCAGCAATCTCCAGGTGGATGGAAGCGGCATCGTCACGTCCCTGCTGCCGGATGATACGAAAGGTTCAAGGCATCAACGATTCATTATCGAACTTGGCGGCGGGCAGACGATCCTGATTTCCCACAATATCGATCTGGCACCCAGGATAGCAAACCTCAACAAGGGCGACGAGGTCGGTTTCTCAGGGGAATATGAGTGGAACAGCAAGGGTGGGGTGGTCCACTGGACACATCATGACCCAGACCGGAAACATCAGGACGGCTGGATCAGGCATAACGGCAGGGTCTATCGCTGATCGGGGCTGACGCCTGAGTTGTCTCCGGACGGCTGCTGTGAAGATGAAGGTGCTGAACCTCATTACTTACTATAACAGGGAGTAGTTGCATGAAATTCAACAACCCGCAGGCCCGCAGTTATCTCTCGGAACTCT
>JAHEMX010000039.1 GCA_024643445.1 Desulfobulbaceae bacterium
CAAGCTCCATGGTCAGTGAAGCCTGATCTTTTTTGATTTTCTCAGCATGGGTCTTGGCGCATCTGAAGTCGGCAACAGCAGCTGCCTTGATGATTACCGTGGCATCCTGATACACGGTCAGCACAGCTTCATACATCTGCTGCGCCGTCGAAATAGCGATATCCGTTACCCCCGCCGGACAGGCAAGATGGGTCGGCCCATGAATAAGGGTAACTTCTGCTCCCCGCCTGAATGCTGCCCGCGCCAGTGCGTAGCCCATTTTCCCGGAAGACCGGTTACTGATAAAACGCACCGGATCATAGGGTTCTCTCGTCGGTCCGGCGGTGACGAGAACCTTCTGCCCGGTCAGATCTGCTGTGGAAATTGCTCTGAGAACATATTCGCAAACCTCTTCCCATTCCGGCAGTCTGCCCGCACCTTCCTCGCCGCATGCCAGCAAACCACTAGCGGGTTCGACGACGAGGTAGCCGAAACTTCTCAGGGCAGAAAGATTTTTCTGTGTCGCCGGATGTTCATACATCTTTACATTCATGGCGGGACAAACAATGACCGGGACCGCCGCTGCAAGCACCGTGGTGCTGAGCAGATCATCGGCATGACCGTTGGCCAAACGGGCAATGGTCTGGGCCGTTGCCGGGGCAACGATGATACAATCAGCTTCCCGGCCGAGGGCGATATGGGAAATCGAACCTTCACGTTCGGCAATAAACATGTCATCATACACCGGCCTGCCGGAAAGAGAGGCAAAGGTGAGCGGCGAGACGAACTCCCTGGAAGAAGCGGTCATGATCACATCAACCAGAGCCTCTTCCCGGGCAAGTGCACTGACCCATCCGGCCACCTTGAACAGGGCGATACTCCCGGTAACGCCAAGCACGATCCTTTTACCGGCAAACGATGAATGCATATCAGGCTCCTAAAAAAAAGGCACGCTTCAATGAAGCATGCCTTTTTCAGAAGAGATTCAGTATCTAGTCCCTGCTGCCGCCGAAGAATCGAAGGAGCATCAAAAAGAGGTTGATAAAATCGAGATAGAGAGCGAGAGCGCCCATGATAGAGCCCTTGGTAATAGCCTCCTGGCCTTGGCTCATGATTCCTTCTTCGCCCATTCTCCTGATTTTCTGGACATCATAGGCGGTCAACCCGGTAAAAATGAGGACGCCGATCATTGAGGTAACCCAATACATGCCGGGGCTTTTGAGAAAAATGTTAACAATTGAGGCGATGATAAGTCCGATAAGTCCCATGAAAAGAAAAGATCCCCAGCCGGAAAGGTCACGTTTGGTAACCAGTCCGTAGACCGCCATTGCCCCGAACATACCGGCGGTGATAAGAAATGTGCCGGCTATGGAGGCTCCGGTGTAACGGAGGAAAATGGTCGAAAAAAACAGACCGTTCAGTACCGAATAGCCGACAAACAGCGCCGAAGCTGTACCGGCCTGTATTTTATCGATACGGGCGGAAAGGAAAAATACCATTCCGAGCGTAGCGATGGCAATGATGATGAAAAGTGGCGAACTGATGATTACCCGTGCCAGTCCTGAAGCGGCAGTAAAATAGGCGACTAGGCCTGTCAGACCGAGGCCGATTGCCATCCAGTTAAAAACTTTTGCCAGGAAAATCGAGGACGCATCTTCCCGCGCCTGACTGATGGTTATCCTTTGTGTATCCGTTTGCATGCAGTACTCCTTAATCGTTGATTAATGACCTATTACAATTGTTTAGTTCGACATAACTATAGTAATTCCAAAAGCAATTTCAATAGGCGCCATTTCTTTTGAACATGATGTATATCGTTCTGAATATAATCTTTATGTCCGTCCATAGGGAATAATTAAGAATATACCAGTCATCAAGATCAACACGCTCCTGGTAATCCTCGATATTGGATCTCTTGCTGACCTGCCAGGGACCGGTAATACCGGGCTTCATGGAGCAGTATCTGCCGGCGCTCTCTTTATAGTATTCCTTCAGCTCGCCGACGACAATCGGCCGGGCCCCCACGACACTCATGTCTCCTTTCAGAACATTGACGAATTGCGGGAACTCATCAAGGCTTGTTCTTCGAAGCAGCCCGCCGATCCTGGTAATGCGCGGATCATTTTTTAGTTTGTAGGTATGCTCCCATTCACTATTCAACTCGGGATTATCCTTCAGTATTTTCATGAGTTCAAGATCGGCCCCGACCCTCATGGTTCTAAATTTCAGACAGTCGAATTCCTTTCCGGCAGCCGTAATCCTTTTGTGCCGATAGATGACCGGACCCCAGTCCTCAATTTTGATCAGCAGGCTGATAACCAGCATCAGAGGCAGACTGAAAAAGAGGACAACCAGCGAGAAAATAATATCAAAGCTGCGTTTCCATTCGGTATGCGGGTTGAAATTGAGAATCAGGATCTTGCCGAGCGACTGGATCTCAGCATGATGAATCCCGAATATATAAAGATCCGGTACCAGGTAAATTCTGGATCCAAGAGATCGGCACTCCTTCAGAATGGTGAATATTTTACGCTCAGCGCGCATCGGTAGTGCGATATAGACATAATCGATATCGTTTTTACTCAGGAAATCATGCAATTGTGATATGACGCCGAGTACCGGTTTTCCCATCGCGGTCAATTCCGGTTCTTCAGCGACTTTGTCGTCAAAGAAGCCAATGACCTCTATACCCGCCCAGGGGATCGTTTCAACTTCTTTTGCAAGATTTACGCCGAGATCGCCGGCACCGACAATCACTGCCCGACGGATATTACGCCCCCTCTTGCGATAGTATCTCAGAATTTTACGGGCGACCATGTGTACAAGAAAAAGGAGTACCGGTGTCGTTACCGACCAGATCATGAAAACGACCCTGGAATAGGCAATTGATATCTTGAATATGAAAAAATATAACAAAAGCAGGCCAATAACGGCCCCCCAGGCCTTTATAATGACAAAAAATTCAATATAAAATTTCCATCCGCGCCATGAACGATATAACTGGAACGACTGGAACAGCAGGAGGCAGAGCACAAAGGTGATGACGAGGAGCCTGGTGTAATAGATACTCCAGTCCACACGGTACCAGTTAACCAGCAACACGAGATAGCCGTTGACCAGCAGGCAGTCTACGAGATGGAGCAGTCTGGCCATTATTGAACTCTGCTCTCGCAGATTTGTTGATAGCATCTCTGTCTTCTAGCGCACGAAAATTTTGATCAGAAACCTTTTCCGGATTTCCAGTAGGATTTGTTCATACTCATTTTGGGTAACAGCCTTGCGGGCAATTTTTCATACTGTCTTCCCAGGTGATAGCCAATGAATTTCAAGGCAACTCTTACCACAAAATCACCAATCAGACCATAGAAACCAAGGTGATAGAGATGTGCTATACCCGATCTGACGTATTGTTTGCCCCGACTGGACGCCCCCCCGTAAGTCTTAAGCAGCCAGGCCTCATCGGTGTGGAATACGCCGATATCAAAGTAACGGCAGAACTCTTCATGCAGCTCATAGTTATGCGAATGGTAGACAAGTGCATCGGCCGCGTAAGCGATCTTATATTTTTTTTCAAGCAAACGACCGGCAGCACAGGTGTCTTCGCCAAAGATAAGCCCGCTTTTGAAATAATTAATTTCAGCCAGGTTTTCTTTCAGGTAAGCAGCGCAGGAGTTTGAGGTAAAAACGGTTTCCAGTCCAAGCATGTCCCTGTCACCGAACGTTCTTACACAGGATGTGTCACTGTAGTTGAAGCTACGCAGATGAGCGGAAATCTCATCTGCGTTAAAGGCAGGCAGCTGCCTGCCATAGCTGACAGCAATCGCATCGTTTCCCATCAGGGGTGTAATGAGGTGTTCGAGGAGTCTTCGATCTGCCGGAACAACATCCTGGGTAAAGTAGACCAGAATATCACCTTTTGCAGCCCTGGCCGCCATTGAACGGGTAGCGCCGTGGTCAAACGCTGCTCGCTCAATGATCGTAACCTGCGCTCCATAAGATTTTGCAACCTCGACCGTGTCATCACTGGAATGCGAATCTATTACCAGTATCTCTTGGGGTAAAATACTCTGGATGGTGAGCCCCGCCAGCAGTTCCCGCAAGCTCTTCGCACCGTTGAGTGTTGGTATGATAACCGATACAGAAAAGCTCTTTTTCGAAGCGTTCGTTGCCATCACTTATCCGGCACCAGGTTACTAACGGTCAAGGAATTGGACGAGCACATATTTCAACAGAGCCCAGATTATATAGGGTGAGTGGTGTTTTGCACAGAGTCTGATTTCGTTTTTGGCTGACATTACTCTTACCGTTCTGCCGATCCGTTTTCGGTCCGGTGACCACCCCCGGCAATGAAAAGCGGTAAATTCAGGTGTATAATAGAGCCGCCAGCCCCCTTTCCTGAGCCGAAGACACAAATCTATGTCTTCTTTGTACATGAAGAAGAGTTCATCAAACAGGCAAGGCAGCTCAGGTTCAAGAGCCCGGCGCCGGCAAAACATAAAAGCGCCGCATACGGCCGGGATAGCCCCTGCTTTTCTCTGAATAGTCCCTTCCCTGACGCCCTGGTCGCGATCGTACCATCTGCCGTACCACGTCCTGAATATGCCGGTGGAGTCAAATTGTCCGGTGGGCCGACCTGTTTTGTTATCGAAACCTTTTAAGCTTCCCGTCAGAATAGCAATGTCTTCCTGCCGGGAAATGTTCTCAACAGCCTTTTCTATGCAACAAGGCTCGAGGAAGGTGTCGGGATTGATGAAAAGGACATAGTTCGAAGGTTTTGACAATAATGAAATACCGACGTTATTTGCCGCCGCATATCCGATATTTTTTCTCAGGTGTATGGTACAGCCCGGATTGAAATGACCGTTTTGAAGATATCCGGTCTCATCAGATCCACTGTCGACGATGAGAATCTGCTCCGGCTTGACCGTCTGGTTCTCAAGACTTTTAAAGCATCGACCAATTACCGTTTGAGAATTGTGCGTTACGATAACGACACTGACCGATGCTTCACTTTTTTGCTCGGGCGCGGCTGTCAACACAATAAACGCAGGTAGATTTGAAAGACTTTATTGGTTTTCATCTGTTGCTCTCGCCGACACATGATAGACGAGACGACATCTCTTTCAGATGCTATAATTTTTTCTCGTATCGCCGGTTCTGAAAGAACTGATTTGTTTTTCAGTACTCCGCCTTTTTTCGCCATTCTTCCAATGAGCCTCAGACTGCTGAATATGCCGGCAAGATAGGCCGGAAGCTGTTTCTTTTTGATGACAAAGATAAACCAGAAAAACTGATAGATTATTATTGGAAGAAGAAAGCGCAGCATGGTTTTCGGGGTGTAATTCTTGACGAGGACAAAAATATTGTTCCGGGTGGAAAGCTTAACCGTGAAATTGTTGATTTTTGAACCGGAAGAAGCACTGCCGATATGATAGACAATGGCCTCGGGCAGATAGAGGCATCGGCTGCCATATCGCACGGCCCGCATGTTGAAGTCGACATCTTCGAGGTAGGCGAAAAAATCTTCATCAAACAGCCCGACCCTGTCGAACAACGACCGCCGATACAGAGCAGCTCCCGCACAGGCGCCGAAGACCTCTTTTTTCAGTCCGTAGGCAGGGCTGTCCTTTTCCATGGTACCGAGACGATAACCGACCCCGCCGCGCAAGACCCCGTCCCCTGCCCCGTCGAGCACACTCCGCTGATGGAAAGCTAGCATTTTCAGGGCAAACATATCATAGGCGCTCTCTTTTGCACTGCTCTCAAGCAGCACCTCAAGACAGTGCTCGTCAAGTTCTGTGTCGTTGTTCAGCAGGAGGACAAGCGGGAGACAGCCGTTTTTTATACCTCTGTTGACCGCGACACTAAAACCTTGATTAGCCGGAAACTGCAGCAGATCAATGGCAGGAAAATGATCCGTGATATATGCCGCTGAGCCGTCAGTTGAACCATTATCGACAACGGTCACCTTAAAATCAGCTACCGTTTGTTTTTCCAGGGAGGCCAGACAGGTCTCGAGCAACCGCCGGCCATTCCAGTTGGGGATAACAATATCTATACCGGATTCAGCAGGTTCATTCATCAGTCTCTGCCTTATCTCCTGCTCCACGCCCGGATAATTTCCTGACAAAATAAACCGGTTTCTGCTGAGTCTCATGGTAGGTCCGGGCCTGCAGTTCCGCGATCAGGCCGATTGAGACAAATTGAATTCCGATAAAAATGAGCAGAATTGACAGGAGCAGCAGGGGACGATCGCCAAGGGGAATGCCGAAAAACTGCCGCTGGGCTGTCATGACCAGAGCGATAATAAAGCCGATCGCTCCCGAGATAAAGCCGAGCAGACCGAACACCTGTATAGGCCGTGTAGAGTAACTCAGCAGGAACTTTACCGTGAGCAGATCCAGAACAACCCGGATGGTTCGGGAAATACCATATTTAGAGGAACCAAACCTTCTCGGACGATGATTTACCTTAATTTCAGTGAAAGATATCCCCATACCGCTTGCTATAGCGGGGATAAAGCGATGCATTTCTCCGTACAGCTTTATATTTTTGATTACTTCTTTACGAAACGCTTTGAGTGTACAGCCATAATCATGGAGACTCACTCCCGTTGTCCAGGAAATAAGCTTATTGGCTACGATTGAGGGTAATTTCCTGTTTATAAAGGCATCTTTCCGGTCATGACGCCAGCCCGTAACAACATCATAACCCTCCTCTATCTTTCGTATGAGCTCCGGGATATCGTGTGGATCATTCTGCAGATCGGCATCCATCGTGACAATGACGTCGCCCTCGGCAAAGTCAAAACCCGCGGACATTGCCGCCGTCTGACCAAAATTCCGTCGGAAGCTGATGACAAAAACACTAGCATCCATCTCCTGAATATCGTGTAAAATCGACAGGGTATTATCGCTGCTGCCATCATCTATAAAAAGTATTTCATGAGAATAATCAGAAGCTCGCAGGACTGCTTTCAGTTCATCATAAAGGTGTCTGATATTTTCTTCTTCATTAAATGCCGGTATCACTACAGATAGTTTCACTGATTCTCCTCTTTTATTCGCATCCGAAACTACAGCTTAAAGTGTTTACTGCCGGGGTCTCGCTTTTTCATCCACATCAAGGTTTTCAACCGGTCTACAGCAGAACTACCGGGGCGATGCGCCGGGTTTCTGCCAGATTTTGTAGAGGAAGAACAAACCGCCAAGCAACGAGTAACAGACCGAAACGGCCATGAATAGCAAAGCAAGTGTCCTCGTTTCAATAGCACTCATTCCTGCCTGGGTGAAAAAAAACACGTAGCCATAATCCCTGACACCGATACCGTAAATGGATATTGGCAGCGCCTCCATCAGCGTAATGAGCGGTACAAATGCGCTGAAGTAGAAATAGTCGACACTGATGCCAAGTGCGCGTGCAAGAAGATACACTACCGTGATAACTGAAAACTGAAAAGTAAAAGATAAGATTATCACCTGCGCCATCAGTTTTCTATCTGAGCCATAGCAGGTAAATGACTGAAAGAGCTTTTCAGACACCTTCTCGACAAAACCAATCCGGTTCAGTCTCGTGATGGCAAGCACAAACCTGAGTATACGCTGTTGCAGCAGAAGCACGAGGAGAATGACAAAACCGATAAACAGCAGCAAGGGGACAATGACTATCTGCATGGAGCCGAATTGCTTTGCCACGAACAGCGAAGAAACAAGACTCAAGCTCACCAGGGCGATAAAGCCTGAAAAGCGATCGGCAAAAACCGAGGCGGCGGATCGGACGCCCTGCTTGCTTTTCCGGGCAATATCATAAACACGATAGGTATCTCCGCCGATACTGGAGGGCAAAAAGAGATTGCAGAATGTTCCGCTCATATAAGAGACCGTCAGCCGCGCAACTGACAGCGATATCCCGTCGGCGCGAAGGAACAATTGCCATTTCCAGGCACTGATAATGGTATTGAGAATTAACAGCAGACCAATGACCGGCAGATACAACAGATTGATCTTTACCAGCAATTCCCCGATCTGGCGAATCGGAGTCGCCCGATAAAGCAGAAACAGCAGGAAGATGCTGACCGACAGTTTCAGCGTAACGATAGCAACCCGTTTCATTGCCATCACGGTCGTTCTTTTATCACCCGGGCCGGTACCCCGAGGCACACAGAATAAGGAGCAATCGATTGATTGACGACGGAACCGGCACCGGCAACACTCCCCTCGCCTATCGTCACCCCTCCCAAAACGGTGACGTTGCCTCCGAGCCAGACATTTTTTTTGATTAAAACACCGCCATCAGGGACGATGGGACGAGTCCGGGTCAACACATCCTTATCGCCGAGGTCATAGTTACCACCGCCAATGATAAAACATCTTTGTCCGATGATGCAATCTTCTTCAATTTCGATCTTGTTGCTGTTGGTTGACTGAATAACAGTCTGGGCATTAATGCCCACATCGTTACCAATGGCTATAGATCCCTGCTTGGATGAGATCATGACGTTAACTGACAGTATCACGTTATCGCCAATGGTTATTGAATACTTATCGGCACTATGCCTGCCGTCAAGCACGCAATATTCACTGATCACCACCGCTTTTCCCAGTCTGATTTTTTGGGGGTGTCGGATAACCACCCCGAAGCCGAACAGTGTCCCTTTCCCACATTCCCCGAACATTCTTGGCCAGAACAGCTTCCTGAGCGCCATACCGAGTGCACCGGGAAAGAAGGTCATCAGCTGACAGAACTCGTAATAAAGAAGAGAGCCAAGAGAAGAGCTTCCGACAACCACCTGCTGGTATTTCTTCAGGGCCGAACCTTTGCCGGTCACTGCAGCATGCGTCTTTTTCATATTCCGCGGAAACAGCCGTTCAGATTTCAGGTAAAAAACCTATCGTGCCAGATCGCCACATTGATGAGAGCCCAGAGAATGTGATTATGATTATGCTTCATATCACTATGTTCTTTCATCAGGGTATTTATATAAGAGACGTCCATATTCTCCCTGATCAAGGCTGAATCATTGATCAGGTTTTCCATGTAGCTTTTCAACTCACCACGGAGGAGCTGCTTCACCGGTAAACTATACCCTTGCTTTCCACGGTGCACAACCTTATCAGGCAGCAAACCCTCCAGGGCCGCCCTGAATATATACTTGGTCGTCATGTTTTTCAGCTTCCAGTCGCCGGGCAGAGTTGCCATAAATTCGACCAGCACATGATCGAGCAGGGGAACCCTGATCTCAAGAGAGCTTGCCATGGACATCCGGTCGACCTTCATGAGTACCGAATCAGTCATCATGAAGCGCATATCAAGGTAAATTTCCCGGTTAACTTCGTCGCCACCGGCATCGCAACGGTTATTGTATTCACGAACGAGCCGGAATGGGTCATGGATTGTTTTTGCGTTAAAATTATCGAGAAAGAGCCGATCTTCCAGCGCTTTATTGAGAAAGTACTGCCAGCGTAGATGCTGTCCATCCGGATCCAGGTTGGCACCTTCAACAAACCGCTTGAGCATGTTAACTGCGCCCTTTTTCTGGTGCTGGTCCGGAATCAGGGAGGTTGCCTTGCCAATGATGTCCCTTCTGATAAAGGGTGGCAGAATCCTGAACCATCGATTCAGTCTGCTCGCCTTGAATCGATCATAACCCGCAAAACTTTCATCAGCACCTTCCCCGGACAAACATACCGTGACATGCTCCTTCGCCTGCTTGCAGAGCAGATAAAGCGGAACCGTCGATAGATCGGTCATCGGTTCATCTAGGTGGTACAGTGTCTTTTCGACATATTCAGGCCGCAAAGTGTCGAGCATCAGGACATGGTGATCGGTTTCACAATGTTCTGCTACCATTGCGGCATAATCGAGCTCGCTGAAACTTTTATCTTCATAGCCGATGGTAAATGTTCTCAGATCCCCGGCTATATGTTTTCTCATCAAGGCAACAATACAACTGGAATCGAGTCCGCCTGACAGAAAAACGCCGAGCGGGACATCGCTGACAAGATGCGATTTGACGGCATAGTCGAGATGTTCCCTCATCTGTTCAACGGCATCGGTAAAACAAAGCGCGTTCGGTGTGTTCGAGAACGACAGATCCCAATATTGCTTGATGGTTGCTGCACCGTTTTCATAAAGCAGATAGTGCCCGGCAGGCAGTTTATAGATCCCTTCAAACATGGTCTGCGGTGCAGGAACGAATTCGAAACCGAGATAATCGTAGAGCGCCTGAAAATTCACCTGCCTCTGAACACCAGGATCTTCCAGTATTGCTTTGATTTCCGAAGCAAAAATAAAGCGGTTATTGGTGTGATAATAGTACAACGGCTTAATGCCGATGCGGTCCCGCGCCAGGAGCATTCTTCTCTCTTTCAGATCATAAATCGCATAGGCAAACATGCCTCGTAATCTGCTTATGCTGTCAACGCCCCATTCCTCGTAGGCATGGATAATAACTTCAGAATCAGATCGGCTTGTAAAGCGGTGACCTTTGCTTTTCAACTGCTCACGAAGTTCCTGGAAATTATAGATTTCTCCATTGAAAACGAGAACAACGCTGCCGTCTTCATTAAACATCGGCTGACGTCCGTTTTCACTCAGATCGATAATGGAGAGTCGACGATGGGCGAAAGACACCCGGTCATGACAATAATATCCCTCCTGATCCGGACCGCGGTGGGTCAGCGCCTTGGCCATTGATCGAACGAGGGTTTCATCGTTCCAGTTAAATCCGCATATACCGCACATAAATATCAGCCTGTGTTAATGCAAAAACCGGCCTGTCGAACAGGCCGGTTTTTGGTGTTGAATAACCGCAACCTACGGTGAAACTATACGTATTGAGTCCTTTTGCGCAGGCCTGCCAATCGCAGTGTACACAGAACTGCAGCAATAATGGTGAGGGGAATCAGGTACCACAGACCATGCAGAAGCAGATAGGCGCAGGCGATGAGCGGCAGTAACAGTATCCTGACAATCATCTTTAAAGCTCCATGTCCGGCTATATAGTCGGCAACGGGAGGTGAATAGGTATAATAGGTTGAGACAAAACTTCTTCCGGGACCATTTGTCAGCAGATAACGGTCCCTGAAGTCTCTCAGCAGCACAACATGCGGTTCAAGCAATGAACCGTAGGCGGCCGTGGCGATAAAACAGCCGCCGCCGCCGCTGCTGCCGGAGCCGGATCCTGACCCGCCGCCACCGCACGGCAGGGCCTTGAAAAACTGCTCGGCAACAACCCGCTGACCGGCATCGTTCAAATGCAGGCCGTCATAGTTATAAAGACCCCAGTTCGCACCGGCGAGCGCCGTGTAGTTATCAACATAGGTAACCTTGCGATTGGCGGCTTCGGTTGCGATTCCCGGATTGTATATATCCGGAATAGACCGGTTTTCAGAACCGCTCTCGGTATCCGGCGTGATCGCCGAGATAAGGGGTATAGCACCTGCCGCTTGGGCCTGATCCATCATTGACCCGAGCCAGCTGACCGTAGCGTAAGCCCCTATGCCGATCCGGGCATCATTGGCTCCCTCCATGATCAGGATATAATGCGGCTGACGCGCGGCCAGAACGTTGCCGATAAGCCTTGCTCCGTCATTGGTTGTCTGACCGTTTTGGCCTTGGTTTATCACTACGGCATTACAACCCTTTGCATCAAGCATCTGCTGCAGATAAACAGAGTATGGTGTTGCTCCGTAACCGGCGGTGATGGAGTCACCATAGGTTACGATACGCAAGGTCTCCACAACAGCAGGTGCTGCGGGTGTGGCATCAACGGTTTGTCCATCTTCAGCAGAGGAAGGAGGGGTAGAAAAATCCGCCCAGGCCGATGATGCAGCAACTGCCGTCAACAAAGATATGGTTATCAAAACTTGCTTTACCATTGAATCGATCCTTTTCTATCGCTGATTAAAATCCTGTTTCACCACTATTTGTTTAATAAACTCGAAGAAAGACCAACCCGCTGGCGGGCATGAAATCAGGCAGTTCAACCATATCAGAAGCCAATTCCCCAGCCTCTTTCCGCGCTTCATCCTCGGTCACTATGGCTGCTTTCGACCACCCTTCTCCGTCCCACTCGCTGATCAGATCCACTATTTTCCCATCCGACATTCCTTTCCAGCTGACAACAGGCCTGTTTTCATCGTTCAATTCTATTACCGGCAGCACATCCGGCGTGGTGTTTACTTCGTTAACCAGAATAGGGCTGGACCATACGCCGTCTTTATTGGTGGCACAAAAAACATCCCCTGCGCCATCGCTGTTTGCCGACCAGACCAGCCAGACAACGTCACTTTTATCAATGATTACGGAAGGCGCAGTATTCAGCTGCATCGCCGTTTCCAGCGTCTCAGCGTCAGTCCACTTACCATCCTTGCCGGTTGTATAGCGGATATCCATCCGCTGATTGTCATAAGCGCTCCAGAAAAGCCATTTCTTTCCGCTGCTGTCCTGGTCGATGACGGGATACATATTGTCATAGTAATCATCGGTTATCATAAACGGTTCAGACCATATTCCTGAACGGGCATGACTGTAGAATATTTCGGGTCGTATGCCGTCCGATTGTGTCCACACCGCATCAATTTCTCTACTGCTGCTGTTATCCTGGGCCTGAACGCTCACGGCGATCAGAGCGGCCAAAAGAGCTGTTCCGGTCATCAGCGTTTTGAACTGATTTTTTAACATCTTCTTTCTCATCTGCATCCCGCCTGTCTGGTTTTAGTGCCTTAGAAATTCACTTCTTGTATTTTTAAGAATCAATTTCGTGAAGGTACTTATCCCCCTTGTGGGGTATTAAATATTTTTTTTTGGTTCACCTTAACCGGTGAACAGGCCCTGCCTCATACTTCAGCCGCCTTAACCGCTCAAACAACCCATTATCATGTATTTAATGTTTTTAAATATGATTTTACGAACATTCGACTATACTACCGGCGATACCCTTTTTCAACTGTTCATCAAAAGACTCCTAACAGATCATGCATAGCTAACTATTTTCTTCAGGATTGCCTTCACTTTACACTTGACGGATAGCTGCCGCGGGGATAATTCTGGTGCCACTTTTCAGGTTCTGCTCGAGTAGCCCTGCTCATCAGCACCACTCCTGCAGACAGCTTGTTTTCTGATGCTGATAAAGATATTGTTTCCACCCTGCTTGTCAATAGACGAAGAGAAGAGATTATCATTCCTCTACGGATGAGCAGAAGCAGCCGCTGGCCAATACTCCGGCCTTTTGTTTCAACTCTTAACTAGATGATGTGCGTGAAGTATAGACTGGAATATCTGTTGCTGCGTTCAGCAGTATTTATCGTCAACACCCTGCCTATTTCCATCATTAATGGACTGACGCGGTTTCTCGGTCGGATGGTATGGATATTCTTTCCATTCCGACTGCCTGTTGCCTATGACAATATCAGCAAGGTATTCCCCTCAAAGGGACACTCGGAAAAACTTGAAATTATAAAGAAGGCGTTTCACCATTTCATTTATGCCGCAGGGATGATCCTGGTTATCCATCGAAAAAAGATTTCCACGTTAATTGAACAGGCCAAAATAACGGGGCTCGATGAGCTTGACAAGGCTCTTGCTGAAGGAAGAGGGGTTATTCTCACCACCTATCACGGATGCTGGTTTGAACCATATTTTGCCTGGTTCAGCCGCGGTCACCGGCCGACAAGCCTGATATATCAGCAGCAGAGCAACCCGCTTTGTGACCGCTTTTTTGTTTCTCAGAGACAGCGCTATGGACGCAATCTGGAACATATTCACAGTCTTGAAAAATTGGAAG
>JAHEMX010000450.1 GCA_024643445.1 Desulfobulbaceae bacterium
CGCAGCGTAAAAGTCACCGTACGCATGTCCTCGCTGGCCTCCCCGGCCTGCAGGAATTTTGGCAGGTCGACGGCCAGTATCGGCCCAAACCGGCCCCGGAACCCGCAGAGCCTTTTCAACTCATGGGCGGCAACCCCGTTCGCCGAGAGCTGAGGCAGCAGCACTTCCCGGTGCTTGACAACCCGATCGAGATGCGCCTTCTGAATCTGATAAGCGATCTCCTCGGCGGAAAAGGTCCCCTTGCCGGCGGCACACCAGACATTGATGCCGCGGGTATCGACAACCAGGATCCAGGCGTTTATCCCCGCGAGTTCCTGGCGTAGAGCATCGAAGGTTAATTTGTAGTTTGCGGTTACCAGGACCGGCGAGGCAGCACTCGGCTCACCCAGGCAGTAAAGGCCCGGGGTAATTTTATAGTTGTTGCGGGTAAATCCGGTTCTGGCCCCGATGGTACCGATCCGGTCGCGCAGGGTGAGCGTGGCTGCTACCCGTGGCACCGGACCGGCCGGGGTTTCAACGAAGCCCTCGACAAAGGGGAGAAGGCGGTAACCGGCGCGCTCAATGCCACTGGACCGTGGCGGTGGTTTCGGCCCTCAGCAGGGGGCAGCCGGGATTTCCGCAGGCACCCGGCACGCATCAGTGTCGTGCCGCTTATCTTGATCATCCGGACGCAAGGGGAGTATTTGCTGCTGGATGTACGTATTCACACTTTCCTCAGGGAAAAATCTTTGACGTTAATGATATGCACCTCAGCCTTAAGCACGATGAACCCTCTTTCAAAATCGGTAATGAGCATAGTCAATAATAATCTTATTTTGTGAATCTGTAAAAACCGTTTAGCACCTTGAGTAGTGCCGGCGGATATCTGCTCCAGCCGGCATGTTCCTGATGTCCTCCCCGAAAACGAGACCGGTTACATGGTGAAGGTCGCGCCTCTTCAGTAACCACCGATTTCTCAAACCGCCAAAATGAAAATATTCAACTTCTGAGCCAGGTCGGTTGCTCAGGAAAAAGATAAGTATACTGTCCCCGAATTATCCCAATTTTTAATCCCGGCAGAGCACGACGCGATAACGTGCCTTGCCGCTTCTCAAACGCGCGATCGCCTCGTTGACATCAGCAAGGCGGTATTTCTCTATCACGGGGGTAATCGCGTGCCGGGCGGCAAAGTCAAGCATCTTCGCGATAGTTGCGGGACTGCCGACGGGAGAGCCGGAGACAGACCGTTGTCCCATGAGCAGAGGGAACACGCCGATATCAAGTGGTTCCATGGTTGCACCGACAAAATGCAGCCGCCCTTTCGTCCGCAGGGTTCCCAGATAGGTATTCCAGTCAAGCTTAACGTTGACGGTTGACAGGATGAAATCAAACTGTCCCGCAGCCGCTTCGATTTCAGAGAGCTCCCGGGAATTTATTGCCTTATCGGCGCCTATCTTAAGCACCTCTTTCTTCTTTTCCTCACTTGAAGTAAAGGCGGTAACCTCACATCCCCAGGCATGTAAAAACTGGAGCGCCATGTGTCCCAGCCCGCCGATGCCGATCACGGCCACCTTGTCTGTCGGCTTGATGCCAAACTGAATGAGCGGGTTGAAAACGGTAATTCCGCCGCAAAAAAGAGGGCCTGCGCTTTCCCTGTCAATGGCATCGGGCAGCTTCACAACACTCGTCGCACCGGCACGTACTTTATCGGCAAAACCTCCATGGTGGGCGACGATGGTCGATTCCGCGGCAGAGCATAAATTGTGGTCACCCGAGAGGCACGAGTCACAGCCCAAGCAATAGTCGGAATGCCAGCCTAAACCGACAACGTCTCCAATCTTGAGGTGTTCCACCCTGCTGCCTGCAGCCGCAATGGTCCCGACAACCTCGTGCCCCGGTACAAGGGGATACCGGCTCATGCCCCATTCATTATCGATCATTGATAAATCGCTGTGGCAGATCCCGCAATACGCTACATCGATTTCGACCTGGGTATCCTGCAATGGACCGGGATCATAGTTAAATGGCTTAAGCTCTCCCCCAGCCGCATGTGCTGCAAATGCATTGATCATATGCTTTATCCTCACTGGCAATCAGGTTATTGGTATTGGTGACAGCGGGTTCGCTTTCCCGGTTGTCAACCGCGCGGCTATCGCTTCAGAAGATGTGGGGGCTCGTGCCGTCACGGGGTCTTAACCGCCTCGACGTACCTTCCCCGGTCTTCACCAGTGCAATAGGGACCATCAACTAAAATAAGCATCTCTTCCGGAAAAACGAGCGGCGGCTTCGACCTGGGTAGGGACTCACTGAAATCTGCTCCTTGTTTCAAGCGTTTCACTCCATATAGTATGATCAAGGAAAAGGCGGTTTAGCGGCCTCAAGCACCGCATTTTCAGGGAAGTAAAAAGTATCAGGCAAAGGGGGAAGAGGCGATGACACAAAAGAAAATACTCGTCGCAGTAGATGGTTCCAAACATTCCGATAAGGTTATTGATGCAGCCGTCGAATATGCGAACCTGTTAAAAGCCAAGGTGATTCTGGTTCACTGCCATAAGAAATTTCCAACCATTCTCGGGGAACCCCTGCGCCAGGAGGCCATTTTTGCCACCCTGCATAAGGCGGAAATGCTCATTGCACCGTTCAGCAAAAGATTGCGTGAAGCCCAGATTGATGTTGAAGAACGGTTGATCGAGGAACCGGCTGGGGCGGTAATCCCTGAGGTGGCCAGAATTCAGCAATGTGACTTGATCATTATAGGTTCCCGGGGACTGACCAACCTGGAGGGGCTGCTTCTGGGCAGCGTAACAACGAGGGTCCTGCATATAACGCCATGCTCGGTGCTGGTTGTAAAATAACAGCCTCTACTGCATTACCAAAACCGACCCGAAACAGGTATTTCTCTGCAGCCGGCACGGGACAGATTGCGTTGTTCACCATCCGATAATGTCTCCTCCGGATGACCAATGACGCAGAAACTGGAAGCGTCCCTGCATGAAGAACCAAATCCCCGTTTCGGGTTAATGCCATTAAAACGTAATCCGTCAATTTTCAAGTCGGTTTCTCAGGCTGGCGATCTCTTTTTTCAACTCTATCATCCTGAGTTCGCGATTGGTCATGGCGGTGATAATTTTCTGGAGTTCGACAGTGCGGCTTTGCACTGTCTTCTCAAGTTCATTCTTGTGCTGCTCCAGCAGCAGTTCCGCCTCCTTCTTGAGCGTAATATCCAGAACGGTGCCGGTGATCACCGACTTCCCGTCAAGGAGCATACGGCTGCCATGAATTTCTATCCAGATCAGGGCGCCGTCCTTTCTCCGTCCCCGGGCAAAATAGTGTACTCCTCCGACTTTTCCGTCAAGGCGAATCGCTATTTTCTCCTGGGCCATATTCTTGTCCTCCTCGGCGATAACATCGGTTGGTTTCAGGCCGGTGAGGATTTCCTGCTCGGTATACCCAAAGATGTCGCAGAATTGCTTATTGACATAGAGAAACCGATCTTTTCGAAAAATGTAAATCCCGGTGATCGACTGGTCTACCAATGCTCGGAATTTATCTTCGGTTGCCGCCATCTTTGCCTCGGCTTCCCTGCGCAGGCTGATGTCGCGAACACTGCTCAAAATACAGGGCCGGTTATCCATGACGGCGGGACGGGCATAAATTTC
>JAHEMX010000451.1 GCA_024643445.1 Desulfobulbaceae bacterium
GGCATAGGTACCGATCAGGATTCTTCGCTTGACCTCAGCACCGAATCCAGTTGAGCGTGTATCTTTGTACATGTCGATCAGCGTATCGGCCTGCTCGTCCCGATAGCCATAGGAGACACCGTCATAGCGGGCAAGATTGGAACTTGCTTCAGCCGGCGCAATCAGGTAATAAACGGCAACACAATAGTCTATATGGGGAATTGAGACATCAACAACCGCAGCACCGGCCGAGCGGAGTATGTCAACGCAGGACATGACGCTCTGTTTCACCTCGGGATCAAGTCCCTCCATGAAATATTCACGTGGAACACCGACCCTGATCCCTTTCATTCCCTCGGCGAGACCGGCCGTATAGTCCTCCGCCGGGATGGCCACCGAGGTGGAATCTTTGGCATCATAGCCGGCAATCGTATTCAGCATCACCGCGCAATCGGCGACGTCTTTCGTCAACGGACCGACCTGGTCCAGCGAGGAGGCAAAGGCGACCAGACCATAGCGGGAAACCCTGCCGTAGGTTGGTTTCAATCCGACAATGCCGCAGAGAGAGGCCGGTTGACGAATGGACCCCCCGGTATCGGACCCCAGCGAGCCCAACACCTCACCGCTGGCGACGGAAGCCGCGGAGCCTCCGGAAGACCCGCCGGCTACATATTCTTTGTTCCAGGGATTGGTGGGGATACCGAAAGCGCACGTTTCAGATGTCGAGCCCATGGCAAACTCGTCCATGGCGGTCTTGCCGACAATAACGCCGCCCTGATCCTTGATTCTGCTGACAACGGTGGCGTCATAGGGCGGTGAAAACGATTCGAGAATTCTTGAGCCGCAGGTGGTTTTCATCCCCTGGGTACACAGCAGGTCCTTTATTGACAAAGGAACACCGCACAGGGCGCCGACCTCTTTTTTGGCTCTCTTGCGGTCGGCCTCATCCGCCAGAGCAAGGGCTCGTTCCTCGGACACCGTGATGAAGGCTTTCACCTCTGCTTCAACATCCACAATCCGTTTGAGGCAACTTTGGGTCAATTCCTTCGAGGAAAGCTCCCCGGCAGCCATGCTCTGCAGCGCCTCATGTATCGTCAACTCATACGGTTCCATCTGCTTCCTTGCTCCCTCCGGCCGGTCCGGTCAACGGGGTCTTTTTCTTTCTTATTCCGAATCGAGGCCGCGAATCAGATTATCCGGGGCACCACAAAACTCTCTCCATTCTGCTTCGGTCCATTGGCAAGGGCCTGACTCCGGTCAAGGGACTCCTGCACCTCATCTTCCCTGAAGGCGTTGCTGATGGCAAAGGCATGGGTTGTCGGCTCGACTCCCGAAGTATCAAGTTCATCGAGCTTCGCCACATAGGATAAAATGGTATCAAGCTGGGCGGTCATCCGGACAAGCTCCTCCGGGTCAAGATGCAGGCGAGCCAAATGCGCCACATGGGCAACTTCTTTCTCGCTAATTTTCATTGGCAAACCCTCTAGTCGATCATATCAGCGTTCATCGCCGGTTTTTATCGGCATTTTATATACCTTCGTTCGGCCGGAACGTACACGTTTTTTTAGAAATCAGGTATTTTAACCTCGGGAGTCTGCAGTACCCACCCCCCTTCGGCGAACCTCCCGGCCAAGCTGTTTAAAGCTTCCAGTATTTTCCGGCAGCTTCACCGGCCTGCACGATAGCCTTGTGGGAACGGTGAGAATTTTTAAACCTCTCATGAAGGGTATCATCAAGATAGAACTCCCGGCCGTCATCATCTATTGGCCCACCCAACAGTTCTGACAGCACGGCGAGAGCACCGTCTCTCTGACCTTTAAGGTTGTAACCGCCCTCAAGTGTTACCAGCAACTTGCCATCGCATACTTCTGCGGCCAGATCGACCAGGCAGCGGGTCATGTAGGAGAACCCCGCCGGTCCGACTGACATGCTGCCAAGCGGATCACCGTGATAGATATCGAATCCCGCCGAAACCAGAATTAACTGCGGCCGATACAATCGGCCCACCGGGAGGACTACATCATTGAAGATCGCGGCATAATCCATATCTCCAAGACCACCTGGTAGCGGGACGTTCACGGTGAACCCCTCCCCCTCGCCGGTCCCGACTTCATGCAGGGCACCGGTGCCGGGATAGTAGGGATATTGATGGGTGGACAGGTAGAGCACCTTGTTGGAATTATAAAAAGAGAACTGGGTTCCATTGCCATGATGCAGGTCCCAGTCAACGATCATGATCCTCTCAAGACCATGGTGGTACTGGGCATGGTAGGCTGCCACGGCAATATTATTGAAAAGACAAAACCCCATGGACCGGTCTCTTTCAGCATGATGACCGGGGGGTCTGACAAGGGCGAAGCCATTATCAATCTCCCCCGCCTCAAGCAGGTCCACTCCTTTTATTACCGAACCTGCCGCCAAAAGAGCCGCGTCGTAGGACTTCTCTGATGTTGCCGTATCCTGATCGAGAAAGTCATAGCTTCTTCCCGCGGTTTCAGATACACGCTGTACCAGCAGATCATTATGATTGTGAATAATGCTCTGTTTTTCGGCCGGAGAAAATTCCGGGAAAACAAATCTCGATTTCACTTCCGGCCGGTTAATAAAATCATATATGATTCTGAGACGTTCGATACGTTCTGGATGATGAGGACCAGGGTCGTGCATGAGGAAAAGATCACTCTTGAAAATCGCCGTTTTTCTCATTTTCGTTCTCCCTGGCTCATACCCTTTGTTTCACCTCGTCAAAGCCGCCCTATTTACCACAACATACCATGCTCAAACGCAAATGGCAGTTTTCTCGTTACCCCCCGCCCTGATAGATCATCTGCATTACCCATGTGCACCGGTGTACAATCGCCGTTTTTATGTGTAGCGGCTTTTTTTTCTTACAGGAAGACAGATGCTGTTTTTATCGGATGGGCGGTTAAAAAAAGAGGGTTGCCTGTTCCACTTGGAACAGGCAACCCTCTGGTGAAACACAACACCTGATTAACGGCGATCTACATCGGAACAATCAACTTATTGGTTTCCTCATTCCAGGTCACCACAAGATACCAGATAAAAAGAAATACCGCGATAAGTAGTAAGGTAGGCCCATACCCCATTACATCCGGTAGATAGACGTACTCACCGAGAACTCCGTCAGCTTCAAAATCATTATCCTTGAACCAGGCGGTAACGATTGATGTCGATACCGCGAAAAACGGCACAACCATCATCAGCTTTACCTGCCCCTCACCTACCCGCCAGAGGGTGCCGGACCCACAGCCCCCGGCAAACATGGCGCCAAGACCGAATAGAAAACCACCCAAGACACCGGCCCAGCCGAAGGTTCCCCGAACATAATTGATGGGTGCCAGCACCGATTCTCCTTCAGCCCGCAGCGGCACGGCATACTTCAGGACGGCTGCACCAATGGCGACAACCATGATTGACAGCATCACTGACCGGGCCATCGTCGTATCCCCCGTCATGTGCGGCTCCCTAAATCCCTGAACCATGCACCAGCGTCCCCGCTGCATGCTGTAGCCAAGAGCTCCTGCAATCATGATAACACCGCCGAGTGAAGCGATATAATCACTGTCTTCGTTGGCGGCATAATTATAAGCTTTCCAGATCAGCCAGATAAGTGCTGCTATACCGAGCAG
>JAHEMX010000452.1 GCA_024643445.1 Desulfobulbaceae bacterium
GCCCTCGGCCGCATGGCACTCCTGACCGGACGTGTACCAGACACTGTCGATGAAGGCCCACTGGATAAACGGCGGCACGACCTTGATCAGAAAAGCGAGGATCAGGAGCGTGGCGATGGAACTGAAAACACCATTGAACAGATGCTGCCTGAGCCAGCCGATGGCTCCGACATTGGTTACCGGCGGCTTGATTTCCTTGATGGATGTTGTTGCGCTCATGGTGTCATTACCGCTCAATGATGGCGATCTTTTTATTATACCAGTTCATATAGGCGGAGGTAACGAGACTGATAGTCAGGTAAACCAGCATCATCAACGCCACCCCCTCGACCGCCTGTCCGGTCTGGTTGATCGTGGTTCCGGCGACCTGCACAAAATCCGGATAGCCGATTGCAACCGCGAGTGAGCTGTTCTTCGTCAGGTTCAGCAACTGGCTGGTCAATGGCGGCACGATGACGCGAAGCGCCTGCGGAAAAATAACCAGTTTAAGCACCTGCCCCGGTTTCAGGCCGATGGACATGGCGGCTTCTGTCTGGCCATGGCTGATAGATTGAATCCCCGCCCGGACAATCTGGGCGATAAAAGAGGCGGTATAAAGCACCAGGCCGAAAAGCAGGGCAGAGAACTCGGGACTGATATTTTTGCCGCCGCTGAAATTAAATCCCTTTAGTTCCGGAATATTCATCTGGGTCGGTGCACCGCTTGTGAGCCAGACAAGAAACGGCAAACCGACAAAAATACCGAGCCCGGCCCAGAACATCGGGAACTGCCGTCCTGTTTTTTCCTGGCGTCTGACAGACCAGCGCTTGAGTAAATAGATGATCACCAGGGCTGCCAGCACGGCCAGACCGGCATACGCCCAGGCAGGATGAGCCGCCGGAACCGCAAAATCGATCCCCCTGTTGGTGATGAAGACACCGGTAAAAGGATTCAGTGCCTGCCGGGGACCGGGAAACGTTTCGTAAAAAAGTGCATAGAAGAAAAAGAGCTGCAGGAGTACCGGAATATTCTGGAATGTTTCCACATAAACAGTAGCAAGCCGAGAAAGCAGCCAATTCTTGGAGAGCGTAGCGACGCCGACAAGGGTACCGAGAATGGTCGTGAGTATCATGCCGGTGACGGAAACCTTCAGGGTATTGAGAACCCCGACAACAAGGGCCCGGCCATAGGAGTCGGCAGCAGAATAATCTATGACCGATTCGCCGATCTCAAAGGCCGCTTCTTTCCCGATAAAGCCAAAGCCGCTGGCAATGGACTGCTTGGCCATATTGTTCTGTACATTTGAAATCAGGTAATAAGCGAGAAAGGCGACCGCGGCGGCGGTGAAGATCTGATAAAGAACGGCCCTGGTCTTCTGATCATTCCAGAAACGGGTTTTCCCTGCATTGTCATTCTTTGTGGCCATAGCTAAGGCGCCATTAAAAGAATCATCATACCGGCAACATAAGATCACCGACCTTTTTGCCCGGATCGATACGGCAGCTACCGGGACTGCCCGTCCCGACCTACCCAGAAGGGATCAGGACGGGCGGAACAGGACTACCGCAGGTGGACGGTGTAGTACTTATTTAAACGGAGGCGAATACATCAGGCCGCCGTTGGTCCACAGCGCGTTCAGACCGCGCTCGATGCCCAGCGGCGTGTTGACGCCGACATTGCGCTCGAATACTTCGCCGTAGTTACCAACCTGCTTGACAATGTTATAGGCAAATTTCTCATCGAGTCCGAGAGCGGCGCCGTTACCCGGAGAAACACCGAGGAATCGTTGAATCGCTGGATTTTCTGATTTGAGCATCTCGTCAACATTCTGCGAGGTAATCCCGAGTTCTTCGGCATTGATCATGGCAAAAACAGCGTAGTTGACGATATCTTTCCACTGGTTGTCACCATGACGAACGACCGGGGCCAGCGGTTCTTTGGAAATAATTTCCGGAAGAATCGTATAGTCACCCGGTTTCGGAGCACTGGCGCGAAGACCGGCAAGCTGGGAGGCGTCAGAGGTGATAACGTCACAGCGGCCGGCGTAAAAGGCCTGTGCCAGTTCTGCGGTGCTCTCGATCGTTACTGTTTTCCATTCCATCTTGTTGGAACGGAAGAAATCGGCGGCATTCTGTTCGGTGGTCGTACCCGGCAGAACGCAGACGGTAGCGCCAGCGAGCTCTTTTGCACTCTTGACACCGAGCGCCTTGGGAACCATGAAACCCTGGCCGTCGTAATAGTTGACCTGGGCAAAATCAAGACCAAGAGAGGTATCACGACCAAGCGTCATGGTGGCATTCCTGGTCAGCAGGTCGATCTCTTTTGACTGCAGCGCCGTAAAACGGGTCTTAGCGGTAAGGGGGACCCAGCGGATACGGTCTTTGAGATCACCGAAAACGGCGACCGCCACCGCACGCGCGGTATCGACATCGAGGCCCTGCCATTCACCCTTCTGATCCGCTTTACCAAAGCCGAAGAGATCTCCGTTTACGCCAACCTGGATATACCCCTTGTCCATTACCGACTTGAGGGTGTCACCATTATCGGCCAAAGAAATTCCTGCAGAGGCTGCAACCAGCGTGCATCCAACTAAGAGACTTTTCCACCTTTTCATTATTTCCTCCGAATGATAGAAGTGATCCGGGAAGATATTCCCGAATTAACAAAGAAAACGACTTACAGACGAGGCGTGTTCAAGACGAACACCCCTACCTGATACCATAGATCAACCATAATCGGCAATACGTTAGGCATCGGTAACAACTCCTTTTGCCTGATAAAAACCGCATAAAATTCCAATACGATACCAAGTCATCCCTGGTGCTACTATTGATACGATCTCCCATCCGGTCAATACTTATTATATCGTAATACTTCCCGGGTCAGCAGATTGCCAGGGAACCCGTTACCCGGAAGCGGGACTTGCCAGAGTTCGGACCAGCATTATAGTCAGGTCTATGACGCCACCTGAATTTCTCCAGATAGGGACCTGCAGCTGGAAATACGATTCCTGGCGAGGACTTGTCTATCCCGAAGATCGACCGGTCAATTATCTCCGCGAATACGCGCAAAACTACGCGACCGTAGAGGTAGACCAATGGTTCTGGTCACTGTTCGGCTCAGACAAGATCGTCCTGCCGAAAATAGAGGTGGTCCGGGAATATGCTGCCTCGGTTCCCGAGGGGTTTACCTTCGGCATCAAGGTGCCCAATGCCATTACCCTCACCCATTATTACAGCCGGAATAAGGGAGCCGACCTCATTGGGAACCCGTATTTTCTCTCCCCGGAGCTGATGCAGCGCTTCCTCGATAGTATAGAGCCACTGCAGGGAAACCTGGGGCCGCTCATCTTCCAGTTTGAGTACCTTAATAAACGGAAAATGACCGGCCAGCAGGCATTTCTCGAGCACTTCGAACGCTTTCTCGGAAAACTCCCGGCAGGCTACCACTATTGCCTGGAAACAAGAAACCCCAACTACCTGGATGACACCTATTTTACCTTTCTGGCAGAACACCGTCTGCACCATGTCTTTCTGCAGGGATATTATATGCCCTCGATATTTGAGCTGTATGATCGGTACCGCGACACGGTCAACTCCCTTTCGGTTATCAGGCTTCTCGGTCCTGAACGCGCGGCGATTG
>JAHEMX010000040.1 GCA_024643445.1 Desulfobulbaceae bacterium
GCAATGGTAATCATCGCGATAACACGCTCCTGCAGGCTTTTGCCGAACAGGTTGACGGCGCCGTACTCCGAGACGACATAGTGCACATCTCCCCGGGGAACAACCACCGCCGTATCGTTGAAGCTCGGCACAACACTTGAAACCGTTTTCCCATCCGGCCCCTGCTGTGTCGAGCTGAGCATCAGGATGGATTTCCCCCCCGGTGACCGGCGCGCACCGCGAACAAAATCGGGAATGCCGGAAACGCCGGCGAAGCGGGTAGCGGCAGAGGCTTCTGCTGAGACCTGTCCGGTCAGATCCATGCTGTTGGCGACATTCAGTGAAACCATCCGGTTACTCCGCGAAATAACAAACGGATCGTTTACATAATCGGAGGGATGAAAATCAATGGCCGGATTGTCATTGAGAAATTCGTACAGGTCATGACTGCCGACGGCCATCGAGGCCACCATCTTGCCGTCGTTGAAGCCCTTTTTCTGGTTCGTGATATTTCCCCTGGCGTAGAGGTGCATAATATCATCCGTCAGGAATTGCGAATGGATTCCGAGGTCGTTTTTCTTGCCGAGTCCCTGCACGGTTGCCTGGGAAGCGGCATCAAGACCAATCTGCAGGGTGGAACCGTCTTCAATCAGGTGGGTAATATGACTCCCGATCAGCACCGCGGAAGCAGAGACATTTCGTGACGGCGGTACGGAAAGCAGGTTCTCTTCATGTTCCACAAGCCAGTGGACATAGTTCACATGGATAAAACTCTGGCCCATTACCCGCGGCATGCGCGGGTTCACCTGGGCAATGACCAGATCAGCCGAACGGGCCGCCGCCATAGTGACGTCGACCGAAATGCCAAGACTCATCCAGCCGAAATCGTCAGGTTCCGATACCTGTATCAAGGCGACGTTAAGCGGCATTTTACGTCTGGCAAACAGGCCCGGGACGTCGGACATGTTCATCGGCGTGATAAAACGCTTGTGACGGGCGATGGATTCCGATTTAGCCGAACCAAGATAGATGGAGCGGATATTGAGGCTGGTGTCTTTTGTTTTGTCCGCGATGGCGGTAAGCGAGGCGGTTTCACTCCCCAGCAGGCGTACAATCTCAAGACCGCTGAAGGTGTTTGCCTGCTCGGTCAGGGCCTGCACCAGGTGCTGCGGCTCACCACAGCCTGAGCCGATAAAGACCCGCTGCCCGGACTTTATCAACTTGATGGCTTGAGAAGCCGAGATTTTTTTACCCAGATAGCTGTCTGCCCAGTATTGCGATGCCGGCATAGAATCTCCCGACGGTCCAGCTAAGGACTGTCTCATTATGTTGTTTCAGCATGCCAATAGCTGTTCTCCGGCCAATGATAGCATAAATAGTCATCAGGCGTACCAATAAACAACACAACGGGTGATTTTTAAAGACAGTTCCTCAATCTCGGGAACGACCGCAACCTGGTAGCGGTTTCAGCCTCTATCATCTGAGATTCAAGACGCTTGCCCGGACACATCAGGCAGTGGGCGACCGACTAGACCACGGGAAAAGGGCTCTGTCGGCCGGAAGGAGAGAAGCATCAGCCGATCTGGCTCAGGACGGCCCGGGAGATAATAAGGCGCTGAATCTCGCTGGTACCCTCATAAATCGTGGTAAGCCTTGCATCTCTCGTGTAGCGCTCAATCGGATAATCGGTTGTGTAGCCATAGCCGCCAAGGATCTGCAGCGCGTCATAGCAGGCCCGGTTGGCGGCTTCGGTGGCGAATACCTTGGCCATGGAAGCCTCCTTGGCAAAAGCTCGCCCCTGTTCCTTCAGGTAGGCGGCGCTCATCAGCAGCAGCCGCGCCGCTTCAAGCTCGGTATAACGATCGGCAATTTTCCATTGGATAGCCTGGAAGTCACTGATTTTTCTGCCAAACTGCACTCGTTCCAGGGAATAGCGGGCAGCGGCATCCATTGCCGCAAGGCCAAGACCAAGGCCGAGCGAGCCGATGCCGATACGTCCGCCGGCAAGCTCGGAAACGGCCACACGAAAACCGTCGTTCAAGGTTCCCATCAGCGCGTCACCCGGAATCCGGCAATCCTGGAAATACAGTTCATTGGTTGCTGATCCGTGCTGGCCCAGCTTCTCTTCATCCTTGCTGATGACAAAGCCATCAACCCCGGGCTCGACCAGGAAGACACTGATGCCTTTTCCTTTTGGCGCTTTTGGATCGGTCACCGCCCAGACCACAAAGACGCCGGCATAGGAGCCGCTGGTGATGAAGATTTTCGAACCGTTGAGAATCCAGGAATCCCCATCGGCTCGGGCACTGGTGGCAAGAGAGGCGGGGTCCGACCCGGCACCCGGTTCGGTAAGGGCAAAGGCGCCGGCCAGGTATTCACCGCTGCAGAGCTTTGGTATATAACGCTGCTTCTGCTGCTCACTGCCCAAGGACTGTATGACCTCGCCGACCATGTTATTGACCGATACCGTCACCGCCGTCGAGGCACAAACCCTGGCTATCTCGGTCATGGCAACACTGAAGGCGATAACGCCGGCCTCCGACCCGCCATACGCATCGCTGACGTTGAGCCCCATGAATCCCAGTTCGGCAAGTTTTCTCAGGTTCGTGAAAAAGGGTTCCCGATCGCCCCCTTTGTCCAGTGCGGCAGCGACAGGCTCAAGCTCTGCCCGGGCAAACTCGCGGGCGGTATCCTGGATCAGTTTCTGCTCTTCATTCAAGTCAAGATTCATGGCGTATTCCTTACTACAGATCGTCGATTACCTGCCGGTAAAATGCGGCGCACGTTTATCGAGAAAGGCCTGCATGCCTTCTTTCTGATCATCACTGGCAAAACATACCCCGAAAAGATCGGACTCGTACCGGCAGGCCCTGGCGATATCCATTTCAAGTCCGGTTGCGACCGCTTCCTTGCACAGCCGAATGGCGACAGGGCTCTTCTGGCTTATTTTTTCCGCGACAGCAAGACATTCGGGCAACAACCGCTCAAGCGGCACCACCCGGTTAACCAGGCCGATCCGGCAGGCATGTTCGGCATCGATCATATCTCCGGTAAGGATGAGTTCCAGGGCCTGGCCCCGGCCAACCAGGCGGGGCAGACGCTGGGTTCCGCCAAACCCCGGAATGACGCCAAGGTTTACCTCCGGCTGACCGAAACGGGCATTTTCGCTGGCAATACGGAAATCACAGGCCATCGCCAGCTCACATCCTCCCCCCAAAGCAAAGCCGTTAACCGCCGCAATTACCGGCCGGGTAAAAGCGTCGACTGCGTTCATCGCCGCCTGGCCGAGTTTGCCAAATTCCCTTCCCTCAAGGGCATTCAGCCGCTGCATGAAAGAGATATCAGCACCGGCAACGAAGGCCTTTTCGCCGGCACCGGTCAAAATGACCGCCACAAGATCGCCATCTCTTTCCAATTCCTCGAAGCAGGCGATCAGTTCTTCAAGCGTTTCGCGGTTCAGCGCATTCAGCGCCTTGGGCCTGCTGATGGTTACAACCGCGGTACCGTTTTGTTTCTCGCATAGTACGTTGTTCATCTGCATACTGCTTTCCTCATTGTGTGTATCGGCGGGCCTGTCGACTGCCGGCCGTTATGACGTGATGGAAAATTTCCAGGCGCAGAACCAGTCATCGGGGTGCTCATCCGGCGGACAGCCGATGCAGTTCGTTTCAATCCGTTTATCGATTGCCCGGGCGAAATACCCATACTCCACAAGCCCGGCCGATTTACAGGGATAATCGTCAAGGCCCCGCCGTTTCCTGGCCTGCTGCACGCGACACTCGTTCATCTGGAAGACAAAACTGTCTTGCTTTTCCTCGGTGATCGACTGAACATTGATGCTCTCATATACCCGAAAACCCAGTGCCCGCTTCAACCCGTCTAGCCCCGCCGCTTCGGGCAGACCAAGCTGCTGTTTGATGGTATGCGCTTCAAATGGTGAAAAATGGGCCCAACAGGAGTCGTTGCATCGTTTTGCCTCGTTCATGCCCTCATGCGACTCAATGGTCTGGAACCAGATACCGTCATTGACCAGCCAGTTTTTGGCCACACGTTCCTTCAGCTCTTTCAGCGCGGGTTCCGCCATCTCCAGCAGCGGTGCGGGAACCCCTTCAACCATCGAGAAGCCGAGTAATGCACCAAGATGCTTCATCTGGATGGCGTAGCTCGCACTGGTTGCTTCATGCAGCAGTGCAAGCGCCTTTTCCATACCCATCTGGTGCCGTACCTCGTTAAACCACAGGGCATGATGGACGATAATCCGGTTAAACAGGTCGATGATGAAGTGAGCCGTTTGTTCATGACTCAACTCACTGGCCTTTGAGATATCCTCGTACATGATCGCTGCTCCTGTCTACTCGGGGCCCCTTGTTTATAGAAAGGTTATCGCATCCTGATACTTCGTCAGCGGTTTGAGACCTTCGTTGGTAACCACATGGGTATTCTCTACTCCCACGACACCGATTCCCGGTATGATCACTTTTGGTTCAATCGCAATCACCATGTTTTCCTGCAGCGGCATTTCCTGGCCTTTGGCGATAAACGGGTATTCGTCCAGTTCAAGCCCGACACCATGCCCGGTGAATCGTATCTTCCGCTCACCAACTCCCATGAAGTTTTCTTCCCAGCCTTTGGCGCGGGCGCTCTGCAGCATCAAATCGTACAGGGCTCCTGAACTCACACCCGGCCGGGCAATCGATTTGACCTGTTCCTGTATCTCGAGCATGGCATCGTGGGCCCGCAGGAGCCGATCCGGCAGTTTGCCGATACAGAAGATACGTGTATGATCAGACATGTAGCCATTTAAGGCGAACACGTAATCGACAAGAATCGGCTCATCTCTTTGTATCTCCTTGAAGCCGGCTCCCTGTGCAACAAGCGAGCTGACACCTTCACCGCCGGTCGGCGAGGGCAGATAACTCGGCACCGCCGCCGAGGATCCGGACATCAGGTGACCGTAAAACAACTCGCTGCCCCACAGCCTCATTCGGACAATACCCTGATGGCCAAGGCTTCTGGCATAGCCCTCCAGTTCACCGGCGACCCGCACCTCGGTCCGCCCTTCCGCCAGAAACTGCGGCACCTTGGCAGCGACCTTGTCAGACAAGGCTGCCGCCCTGCCAATGAGGATACGCTCGTATTCTGACTTGACAGCCCTGAGCAGTCGAATCTGATGCGATATATCAAGGATCTCGGTTTGCCTGAAAACTTTCTGGTATTGAAAATAGAGATTGGTGGGCAGCACATCAAGCTCCATACCAATGACAGATGGCTGCGTATAACCATACTCAGCGAGCAGATCCGGAATTTTTTTAGGAGTTGCCAGCGAATGGATCTCAGAGAGCGGAGATTCCGTTTTCGCCCGGTCGTAGTCCTTGAATATGAACAGCAGGGGCTTACCTCGCCGGGGGACATACAGCCAGCCCTGTTGCGAAGTTGAGCCGAAATAGAACAGGTCGGTTTTCTGGACGATAAAGGCCGCATCGATATTCTGCCCGGCCAGGACCCGCTGGAGTTTGGTGATACGGTCTTCCAACTCCCCGGCCGGTGTGATAAAGGATATATTTTCCGTCATATGAGTGGTATCCCCGCAGCTGGACGTTATCTGTTGAACAGGTGCGTATTCTTAGTAATCGTAGAACCCCTTGCCGCTCTTTCTGCCATGCCAGCCGGCCTCAACATACTTCCGAAGCAGGGGACAGGGACGGTATTTCGGATCTTTGAAACCATCGTACAGGGTCTCCATGATGGCAAGACAGGTATCAAGACCGATAAGATCCGCGAGAGCCAGCGGTCCCATCGGGTGATTCATGCCGAGCTTCATTACCGTATCAATATCTTCAGCCTTCCCCACAGACTGATAGAGACAGAATATCGCCTCGTTAATCATCGGCATGAGTATCCGGTTAGCAATAAAGCCGGGATAATCATTCGCCTCAGCCGGTGTTTTGCCAAAGCGCAGGCTCAGATCCCAGGTAATGTCGAAGGTCTCCTGCGATGTCGTCAGAGCCCTGATCACTTCAACCAGTTTCATCACCGGCACCGGATTCATGAAATGCATGCCGATTATCCTGTCAGGACGGCTCGTCTGGGAGGCAATTCGGCCGATGGGGATGGATGAGGTATTCGTCGCCAGGATAACATGATCAGGGCAGCACTCGTCAAGCTCTCGAAACAGGCTGATCTTCAGTGCCTCCATCTCAACGGCAGCTTCGACCACATAATCAGTCTGCGCCATATCCTGAATGCTTGAGGTGGTCTTGATTCTGCCGATTATGGCTCGACACTCATCTTCCGAGCATTTTCCCTTCTCTGCGCTACGCTTGAGATTGTTCCTTATGCTGCTGATCCCCCGGGCAATGCACTCTTCACTGATATCACTCATCAGCACCTCAAGCCCGCTCGCGGCGGCGACCTGGGCGATGCCACTGCCCATCTGACCGGCGCCTATGACGCCAAACGTTTTAATCTGCATATCTGCTCCCCGGCGGCTTGCTCCGCCCCAGCTATCGATTGACGATGAGCGCAACTGCTTCGCCTCCGCCAAGGCAGAGAGAAGCGAGGCCACGCTGGACATCGCGCCGTTCCATCTCGTAGAGCAGCGTGGTCAGGATGCGTGCTCCGCTTGCCCCGATCGGATGCCCGAGGGCCACGCTGCCGCCGTTGACATTGACCTTGGCAGTATCGAGTTCAAGCACCTTGTTGATGGCCACCGAGGAGCCGCTGAACGCCTCGTTAATTTCAAAAAGATCGATTTCAGCTAGAGAAATACCTTCTTTTTTCAATACTTTCGGGATTGCCAGGATGGGGGCAACCAGGATATGCTTCAGTTCGATACCGTGTGAAGCCTGGGCGCCAATCCGGGCCATGATCCGGCAGCCTAACTGCACGGCCCGCTCTTCACTCATCAGGACCAGGGCGGCGGCGCCATCACTGATGATCGAGGCATTGCCGGCAGTGCCGACACCGCCCTCCTTGAAAGCCGGCCTCATTGATGCAAGCACCTGGTAGCCGGTCTCGGCCGGACATTCATCTGTGGCAAAGAAGATCGGATCTTTTCCTCTTCTCTGCGGTATCGATACCGGCCCGATCTGGGACTTGAAAATTCCTGCCGACGAGGCCGCCACGGCGCGACGATAGGATTCTTCGGCAAAACGATCCTGATCCTCCCGGCTGACTCCCCATTTTTCACTGATGATCTCGTTGGACATCCCCATATGAAAATCATTGACGACATCCCACAGGCCGTCGTGCACCATGTGATCCTGGATGGTGCCGGGACCCATTCGATGTCCCCAGCGCGCCTTTTCGAGATAATAGGGGGCCATGCTCATGTTCTCCATGCCTCCCGCCACGACAACCTCAGCATCCCCGCATTGTATGGCCTGGGCGGCCAGCATGACCGTTTTCAGGGATGAGCCGCACACCTTGTTCACGGTAATGGCCTCTACACTATCCGGCAGTCCGGCCTTTATCGCCGCCTGTTTTGCCGGATTCTGCCCGTACCCGCATGGCAGGACCTGCCCCATGATACATTCGTTAATCTCGGCCATCTCTATTCCGGCACGATTGACGGCCTCGATAATGACATGCGCACCCAGGTCGGTTGCACCGATTTTTGACAAAGAACCGCCAAAGCTTCCGAGCGGTGTTCTCACCGCACTGACAATCACTGCTTTTTTCATGAGATCCCTCACTCGTTAAGATCCGAAGCCATCCGGATGATACTTGATGCTGCCGTGCCTATAATCATTCACCGCCATACTGTTTTTTACCATCATGACCATTCATGGTCGATGAAGTCAAGATTGCGGTGAGAATACCATCATGTGCAACCACCTGCCAAACGAAACCGACCAAGCGCTCAGTCACTATTGCTGATGTTTACTCTATCCTCTTTTTTTGTCAATCTCTTTCCTGACCGGCTCTCCTCCTGAGCCCCTAAGCTCCGTCTATTGCACACGGCTCACCAGGATATTTCACGAGTTTAGACGCCCGCTCTCCCGCGTCGCAATGGCATGCCAACTACTGCAGAGAATCAAAACTCTGCTTGGCGAGGGGTGGCATCATTCGCTGCTATACGGCTGTAGAGCCTGCATGACTGCCTGTAGCTATTCCTTTACCGACCCGGCCAGCAACCCCCGGATAAAATATCTGCCGAGGACGATATAGATCAGCAGTACCGGCAGCGCCGCCAGGATAGAACCGGCCATGGGCAGATTCCAGCTCACGGCCTGCCCCCCGGCAAGTTGGGCAAGGCCGACGGTAATAGGGTAGGAGGTATGGCGGGTGAGGCAGATGCCCCAGAGAAACTCATTCCATATCTGCGTGAACTGCCACAGGGAGGTAACGACAAATCCCGGGATCGACAGGGGAAAAATGATTCTTGTGTAGGTCCTGAAGAAACCGGCGCCGTCCAATGACGCCGACTCCATCAGTGCATCGGGTATTTGTGCATAAAAGTTGCGAAATATCAGGGTAGTGATGGGCAACCCGTAGACGACATGGGCCAGGATCAATCCGGGCAGCCCACCGTACAGGTTCATGGCGCGCAGGGTCTGGAAAAGCGGTATCAGGATAACCTGGTAGGGTATAAACATACCGAACAGAAACAGCGTGAAGATAAGTTCGCTGCCGGGAAATTTCCATTTGGAAAAGACATAACCGTTCAGTGAGCCGAGAACGGTTGACAGCAGCGTCGCACTGACGGTGAGGATGACCGAGTTGACGATATTCGGGCGCAGCAGGGTAAAGGCGTCGGTAAAACTTGCATAATTCAGGGTCGGTGGCAGTTGCCAGGATTGGGGAAGACTGATATCTGCTGGTAATTTAAGCGCGGTTATTATGGTCAGGTAGGCCGGCAGCAGATAACCCAGGGCCAGCAGCGCGAGCACTCCGTAGAGGGCAACGGTGGTAAAGGATAGGCGCAGCCTCATGGTTTTCCCCTTCGTTGCCGGTAACTGCTTACCAGGTAGGGTATGATAAAGGTTCCCGCTATCAGGAAGAGAATGATGGCAATCGCCGCGCCCCTGGCAAAATCGTTGGCCCGGAAGGTGGTTAGGTACATGTTCAGCGCCGGATGACCGGTCTGCCCGTTATCGGGCCCGGTCATTGCAAAAATCAGGTCAAACATTTTTAACGAGATATGCGACAGGATGATCACGGCACTGATAGTGATCGGTTTTACCATCGGCAGGGCGATATGGCGGTAATAGCTGGCGGTCGTTGCACCGTCGAGCATGGCGGCATCGCGCAGATCCTGGGATATCCCGGTAAACCCGGCAAGATAAAGCGCCATGGTGTAGCCTGAATACTGCCAGATGGTGGCAAGGATGATGCCAAAGGTGGCCTTGTTGAAGCCATGCGTCTCTTCCATGAACAGGGCCTTCGGCAGCATTTCACCGCCGAGCCAGGCAAACAGGCCGAGAGCAATGCCCGGGATAAGCCAGAGCAATGACTGGCGGGGGGTTTTGGCAAAAAGTCTCAAGCCGATGATCAGTAGTACCGCGGAAACAAGATAGATTGCAATCTCAAGCAGGTTCTGCCAGTTAAATTCAAGGATACTGCCGGTACTTGAAAGCCAGCGGAAGGTAAACGGTTGGAGCCCGGCATATTCGGGCAGGATATTTACCCCGCCCTGGGGCGACAGCATCCAGCGCCAGATGGTGCCCGAGACAATGAAGGAGAGTGACATCGGGTAGAGGAACACGGTGCGGAAAAAGGCCTCTCCCTTTGGCTTGCTGTCCAGCATGACAGCGAGGAACATGCCGACGCCGATCGCACCGGCCAGCAGCATGACCGAATAATAGACCGCATTGACCAGGTCCTGCCTGAATCCCCCGCCCAGAAAACCGGTAAACAGATCGATGTAGTTGGTAAACCCGGCATAATTCTTCACCGGATTTACCGCAAGAGCAGCGACACCTCCCCAGTCGGTGAGCGATATCCAGAAGGTATTGCCGATAAAGCCATAAACGAAAAGTCCGATGAGGATGATCGACGGTGACAAGGTAAGAACAGCCTTTATCCTGTCCTGGTTACGCATGGGGTCTCCGGTTCCCCGATCCGGCCGCCACCAGCCGGATCGGGGAGAGATGGGTACCGACTATTTGCCGATACCGTTTTTCACCGCGATCTGCTGGGCCGCTTTGGCTGTTGCCTGGGCGTTGCGTGATTTCAGGTACATCTCCATGACCGCCGCAAAATCACTCATGAAGCCCTCATTGGCGGTGACCCCATGAGCCAGGGAGCCGACGATACGATCTTTACCGAAATCGGCCGAGGCTGACTTGGCATAATCATTGTATTTGGTAAGATCGGTATCCACCCGGGCCGATATCGAACCCTTGAGCGGGTTGAAGGCATCGCTGCCCTCGCGGCTGCCCAGAAGGACAAGCCAGGCCAGGGCGTTATCTCGATTTTTAACGCCTTTTGGCAAACCGAAGCTGTCAGCCAGGAAAATGAACTGACCGCCGGTGCCGGGAGAGGCGGCCCAGCCGAATCCGCTGCCGGGTGCCATCTTCTTGGTGGTACTCATATAGCCGGCAGCCCAGTCACCCATTATGTTGAATGCAGCCCGGCCATCAACCACCATGTCTGTTGCCTGCTGCCAGGAAAGAGAGGTGGCATCGTTGTTGGTAAACGCAAGCACCTTGCCGAAAAGTTCCCAGGCCTTCACCCCCTCGGGACTGTCAAAGGCGAGCTTGCCGGACCAGAGTGCATCCCAGTTGTCGGCACCGAGCGAGGCCAGGGCCACCGACTCCCACAGGTGATTGGCCGTCCAGTTCTCGGCCAGGGCCAGCGGAACAATACCTTTTTCCTTTAATGTGGGAGCAATGGCAAAAAAATCATCCCAGCTGGCAGGTGCTTTCACCCCCCACTTGTCGAGATTTGCGGGTATATACCAGAGTACGTTTGAGCGATGGATATTTACCGGTACAGACCATATCCCATCGGCGGTGCCGATATTCTTGACCAAACCGTCAGGAAAACTCTTCATCCAGCCCTGCTCCTTGAAAAGCGGGGTCAGATCTTCCATGCGATCAGCTTTTACCCAGGTACCGATCAGTTCCTGTCCGGCATGTACCTGAAAACTGTCCGGCGGCTCGCCGCCAAGCATGCGGGTTTTCAAAACGGCCTTGGCATTGACGCCGGAGCCACCGGTAACGGTCGCATTGACAACCGTTACGCCGGGATGCTGTTTGTTGTACATATCGATCAGGGCCTGCAGGGCAGGACCTTCATCCCCCGCCCACCAGGAAAAGATTTCAAGCTGCCCTTTCAACTCGGCGGCGCGGCTTGTTTGAGCGGTAAACAGCAGCATGGTTGCGGCTGCCACGGCAAGGCATGTGGAAAAAATTCTGGTTTTCATATGCTCCTCCTCTTGGGGTGTTTTTCCGGCAGTATTCCTACCTGCCTCAGTTCCTTACGTGCTAGTAGATAGCCTCCTCTGTCCGGGGATCAAAAAAGAGCAGGCGGGATAAATCGAAACCAAGCGTGATCATTTCGCCCGGCCTGGCCTGCACCCTTCCTTCCAGCTCAGCGATCATGGTCGTGCCGCCAGCAGAAAACTCGAGCAGTGACTGACCGCCAAGCACTTCTGAAACAATCACCTCTGCCTGTACCTGCCATTCGTCCGGCAATGAATGCAGACCGTCACCGGTCTTGATGATATCCGGCCGAATGCCGACAAGGACCTGCTGAGAGTCAGCACCCGCCGGCGGGGAAACTACCGGCAGGGACAATGTGCCCATCCGCACCGATGTCCGGCCATCATGTTTGTGCAGTGATGCCGGGATGATATTTGTTGGTGGATTACCTATGAAACGCGCAACGAACCGGTTAACCGGCCGCTCAAAAAGTTCTATCGGTGAGCCGATCTGCTGGATGTAACCGTCTTTTAAAATGACAATTCTATCAGCCAGGGTCATGGCCTCTATCTGGTCATGGGTCACATAGATCGTAGTGGTCTTCATTTTCAGGTGCAGCTTTTTCAGCTCCATCCGCATCTGTGTCCTCAACTGGGCATCGAGGTTGGAAAGCGGCTCGTCGAAAAGGAACACCGCCGGCTGCCGAACGATGGCCCGCCCCATGGCAACCCGCTGCCGCTGTCCGCCGGATAGCTCTGCCGGCTTGCGCTGCAGATAGGGGGTAAGTTCGAGGATCTCGGCTGCCTGCTGGACCTTGTCTTTAATCTGGGATTTTGACTCTTTGGCCATCTTCAAACTGAAGGCAATGTTTTCATACACGCTCATGTGCGGATAGAGGGCGTAATTCTGAAAGACCATGGCAACGTTGCGGTCCTTCGGCGCGACCTCGTTGACGGACTGACCGTTAATGCAGATCTCGCCGCTGCTTATCGATTCCAGGCCCGCTATCATCCGTAGGACGGTTGATTTGCCGCAGCCGGAAGGACCCACCAGGACAATGAACTCATCATCCTCAATGAAGAGATCAACGCCATGGACAACTTCGGTGGAGCCGAAGCGCTTTATCACCTTTTTCAACTCAACCTGGGCCATGATGACCGCTCCCTAATAGAATGAAATCCATCACAAATACCTTTCAGCTGGATTCACGCAGGATGAGCTCTGTTTCCAGCGTGATGGTTTCGGTGCTCTGTTGTTCAGGCCCGCACGCCAGATTTTTCAGCAGCTGTCTCGCCGCTGTCCTGCCGATTTCAAAAGCGGGCTGGTTTACCGTTGTCAGCCGGGGCCTTACCAGTTCGGTGTTCGGGTTGTTTGAAAAGCCAACCAGAGCGATGGCGTCAGGTATGGCAATCCCCTGTTCCTGGAGGTACAGGAAAACCCCAAGGGCAACCGGATCGTTGATGGCAAATATCGCATCCGGCAGCCGGGAAAGCGCCAGCAGTTTCTGCGCACCGCTCCTGCCGTCTTCCTCGTGGTAGCCGCCGGCAATGATATATTCAGCTCGGATCGGCAGGTGGTTATCACGCAGGGCCGCTTCATAGCCCTCTCTGCGTTTGCGGCTGACATAGAGTTGAGGCGAACCGGCGAGATGCGCAATACGGCGGTAGCCCTTTTCGATAAGATGGCAGACCGCCGTGTAGGCACCGTTGAAATCGTCGACAATAACCTTGCTGACCGGAACCTGTTCCGCGACCCGATCAAAAAGAACGAGAGCAATTCCCTGCTCCATTATGGTCAGCAGATGGGCATAATCGGTGGTTTCCTGGGAGATTGACACCAGCATACCGGCCACCCGGTTTGCCGCCAGGGCACGGGTATTGAGGATTTCCCGCTGATAACTGTCCCCCGACTGGCAGACCATGATCGTAAATCCTGCTTCATAGGCAACCTCTTCAATCCCGCTGATGACCGTTGAAAAGAAGGTGTTGCGGATCTCGGGAACGATCACCCCGATATTGTTTGAACGTCGATTCTGCAGGCTCTGGGCAATAAGATTCGGCTGGTAGTTTTTTTCCGCCGCCATGGCCAGCACCTTGTCCTTGGTCTTCCTGGAGATGTCGGGGTGGTCGCGCAAGGCACGGGAAACCGTCGAAGCCGACAACTTGAGCAGTACAGCCAGATCGTTAATGGTGGTATGTCGCATAACCTCTTTTCAGCTCTCTGCCGGCAAAACCAGTCCGTTTGCGCCCACGGCGCAGACCCCCGGCCTGCCGAGCCGTATTTCCATCACCGAGCCTTTGCCGAAAACCCTTTCCATGCGCTGCCGATAAC
>JAHEMX010000453.1 GCA_024643445.1 Desulfobulbaceae bacterium
TTGAGCAAGCCGTCGGACATTGAGGATGACAATGATCACCTATCGCGGGCAATCAAGCTTGCCTATCTGCTCTGCCCCCGGCAGGCACGCTTACGACTGGTGGATCTCGATGTTTCAGGTCCGGTGCAAACGCAGACAGCTATCGCGAACTTGCAGCGCTATGGGCAGCTACTGCCGGATCTTCCCGTGACCCTGGCCGTTGAGAATGCGCTGCATCCGGCACCCCTGATAGCAGAGCTTGCCGCCGCAGGCGGCGCGGGCTTGGCGTATGATGAAGCAAATAATTACCGGGATGACGGCAGCCCCCTCAACACGCCAGAGGCGTTCTGGCAGACGGTAAGGGTGGAAAACCTGGCCTCAGTCCATTTGAAGCAGAAAACCGATCGCGGGGTCTTGGCATGCCTGGGGAATGGGTTTGTCGATATCCCTGCACTGGTGGAACGATTGAGAATTTGCGGATACAGCGGTGACCTGCTGCTGGAGTATGCAGCAACCGATGATCCCTTGCGGGATGCTCTCCAGAGCCGGACATTTTTGCTGGAGTGCTGATTATTGAAGGCTGACCAGCCCCCGAAAGGCGACCGGTCATCCATACCCGGGATCGTTCTGCAGGTTTTCAAAGATGCCAGGAAAACACCCGGTCAGGCGAGACTCAGCCTGACCGGGTAGGCAACACTCCCGGGCACTATTCTAATACCCCACAAAGGGGATAAGTACCTTCACAAAATTCATTCTTAAAAAACAAGAAATGAATTTCTAAGGTACTAATGCCCCACGGGGGATAAGTACCTTCACAAAATTCATTCTTAAAAAACAAGAAATGAATTTCTAAGGTACTAAACGGGTTGCGGAGCGGACAGGCGATTCTCGTTCGGGACGAATAAAGGTTCGTTTGTTCCATCGAGAAATTCGACGGTACAAAAGAGCAGTTCAGTTTCACCGGTGTTCTCGACCATGTGCAGCTTATAGTCGCCGGGTCCGTAGTAGAAATGTCTGGTCTCTCCCGGATAAAAGGTGACGTCCTGGACCTTGCCCGACGAAAAGTAGCCCCGCCCTTTGCCGGCAGTAAGGACAGTCCAGAAGTAGGGGTTTACATGGCGATGAAACGGGGATCGTTCTCCGGGTCCAATGCGAAAATGCCAGACCCGCACGCGATCCGTCTCGGACACCAGAATGGAACCAACGCAGCCGTTGTTTGCATGTTCCAGCATTTCTTCCCTCATCCCAGCAGGCCAATGAGCAAACGCCGCCGGATCTGTCGCCGTTTCGATATGATCAGAACTGTGTTTTGGTTGTTCCTTAGACATCTATAGTCTCCTTCGACTTCATGATTTCAGCCGGTGGTCCGGTGCCAGTGAATAAGGTGATTCCGACATGCTCCTCGGCCAAGAATAATCCAATGGCACTGAGCCGACAGCGCCCGGGGAAGTTCTCTGCTCCGCCAGGCGTCATAGTATGAACACTACAAATCAGTACTAACGGTGTCAACATCTTTCCCGGCACTCGCTCAACCAATTTAAGCGAAACAAATCGCTCACCTGCGTCAGTGGTAAAATTGATTTCAGCACATACCAGTACTCAAGACTGTCGCACAGACGGCAACGGGATACGCCGGTGAGAATCCTCTCCCGGCTGTTTTACCCGAAGAGGGAATTTACAGGAGCCAGGAGGATGACAGGAGGAAATAGAGCCAGGGCAAAATGACAATGAGCGCTCCGGTAGTGACAATCCAGCAACTGTTTGCCAGGTCCAGGTCCAGGTCATAAATGGAGGCTACCACGAGAGCATTGACGGCAACCGGCATTGAGCTTAAGACAAGTACTACCTTAAAGGCGAGTCCATTATCCATGAGGTGCATGCCGAACAGGTAGGCCATTGAGCAGGCTATCAGCGGCATGGCAACGAATTTTATCAGGCTGATCCAAAGACTTTCGCTCAGGTAGTCGCCGATGCTTGAAAACCGCATACCCAATCCGATGGAAACGATCAGAACAAAGGTCCCCAAGGGGACGGACAGGGCAATTACCAACTCAAAAAAGGACGGCCGGGGAATATTCGTCAGGTTCAGGAACAGCCCGATAAAAAAAGCACTCAGGGCCGCTGCAACAAATGGATCTTTCAGCACGTCAAGCAGCCGTCTGCCGATTGATTGATTGTCATCCGCAGCCCGGCTATAAAATCGGGCCAGGGGGTAGCCGAAGGTATAGAAATAGATTTCCTCAAGCATTCTATAAAGTACCACCAGGCCTAAACCGGCCTCGCCGAGAAACATATAACAGGCAAGCGTCCCGATTGCGCCGAGGTTGGAAAACGAACCGCAGCAGAAGAGTACGGCTGCCTGCTTCGTGGATCTTTTTTGCAGACGGGCGATAAGCATCCCGAGCAAACCGCCTGAAAGCAAGGTGGTTATACAAATCACCGGAAGCAGGATAACACGGAGATTTTCAAAAGAAACGATCCATACGGCGGACATAAAGGTAATCGGCATGAAGAAGAGCAGGCCGATTTTTTGCAACAGTTTACGCAGGCTGATAATCGGTAGAGGCAGTGTAATTATTTCTTCTCGATCAAGAAGCTGGAGCACATACCCCAATGCCAGACCACTGACAATAAGTACCAGAGAGAAAATCAGTTTTTCCATGCTTCGCGAATTCCTTGTGTTGCTATCGTGTTGGTGGCTTAAAAACGAATTCCCTATCTTTCAGAAATAATTTTCAAGCTACTTTTCCGGTTTCAGGATGAGAATGTTCCGGGCCGACATCCAGCCGTCAGTCCCTTCATTCTTTCAGTTTTAACATTGACGTTATCGACGAGCGCCGGCCGGAGTAATAATTGGGTCAACAACATCTTCAGCTGCTCAGCATCGTTCAACAGGTCGGCGTTCAGGGACATAGCGATGGGGAATGTGCCCGTCATTCCATGTGCTGGAAACATACAGACCGCAATAACAGCTGCCATACTCACGGACATCCGGTTCGCGATAAACGCAGGGGCAAATGATGTCACGATCAGCGGTGATGTCCTCCTTGGCTAGTCGGCATGGACAGCACATGTAGCCGTATCGCTTCCGGTTGGTGATCAGGCCGCTGATCAGAAACATGGTTGCAGCCAGGTCCCGGTTAAAAAAATAGCCTTTGGGTTCATGTATTTTTTTCAGCTGCTCGTATAATTGCTTTTCAGTCATAAGTAAGTCCCAACTCTTCCATGATCAGGGATTTCTGAAAACCGACGATGGCCTTCTCGCCAATGAAGGTGACCGGAAAAGCCTTCTTCTCATTGTATGGTGCCATCTCCTCGAACAATTCATCCCGCTCATCCTTGAACAGCAGATCGACATCGGTCGATTCAAAATCAACACCGTGTGCCGATAACAAATCCTTCAGGGCCTTGCATTGTATGCATGTCGTCAACACCAGCAATTTTACCTTTGGTCGTTTCATCTGCAGGCTCCACGTTTCCTTAATGATTTCCCTTCCGTCTGCAACGGCTCGCTAGCCAAGTGATAACAAATATGAGCGCAAGTTTCTACCGCTTCCTGTCATACCCAGCTTCTTTCTGATCTGCTTGCGATGAAAATCGATGGCACTGACAGTGATCATCAGAACGTCGGC
>JAHEMX010000454.1 GCA_024643445.1 Desulfobulbaceae bacterium
TGTATGCCGCCCCGTCATGAACGCTACGGAAGGTAGAAAACAGGAAATAAACCTCGCTGGGAAAGACTTGATTAAACGTTGATAAACAAAAATATATATTTGTATTTATTACTTTAAATTTATTTTCTAGCTATTTCACCCGAAAAAACTGATTTTCACAAAGTGGAGCATAGTGGATAGAAACAGGATGACGCACCACTAGCTGCTGAGTCGGGGAAGAAGTGTTTATCGGGAGAAGGGAAGGCGCAACAGCGTGTCAGGCACTAGCTGGACAGACAGGCGGAGGGGTTGGCAGCGGCAGGCAGAAACCGGATGGCAGCGGGCTGGAGAAGGGAGCAGATTTCAATCCTGCTCATCAAACAGGGACGGCTGGCTTTTGGTGCCGCCCGGTAATTTCCTTTCGAAATGTTCATAAGCCGCGACGGTTGCGACACGACCTCGCGGTGTTCTGGCAAGAAAACCGGACTGGATCAGAAATGGTTCATAGACATCTTCAAGGGTCGTCTTTTCTTCGCAGACGACGGTTGCCAGCGTTTCAAGGCCAATCGGCCCGCCCTGGAACTTATCGATGATCGTCAGCATGATACGACGGTCCATATCATCCAGGCCGAAACGATCAACGTTGAGCAGATTCAGGGCGCCATCGGCAACCTCGGTATTTACTACTTTATGATTGCCGACCTCGGCAAAATCACGAACCCGTCTCAGCAGCCGGTTGGCGATTCTTGGCGTGCCGCGTGAGCGGCGGCCAAGTTCCAGCGCCCCGTCATCACTGATATTCACGCCAAGAATCCGGGCCGAGCGCTGTACGATGGTCACCAACTCAGCCGGTGAATAGAATTCGAGTCTGAGCATCACGCCAAAGCGGTCACGCAGAGGCGGCGTCAGCAATCCCGTTCTCGTGGTCGCCCCCACCAGGGTGAAGCGGGGCAGGTCCATTTTTATGGATCGGGCTCCCGGACCCTGCCCGATGATTAAATCAAGTTGAAAATCCTCCATGGCCGGATAGAGAATTTCTTCAACAGCATGGTTAAGCCGGTGAATTTCATCAATGAACAGGACATCACCCTCCTGCAGACTGGTGAGAATGGCAGCCAGATCACCCTGCCGCTCAATAACCGGACCGGATGTTACCTTGATCCCCGAGCCCATCTCATTGGCGATAATATAGGAAAGCGTGGTTTTACCCAGCCCCGGAAAACCGTGAAACAGGACGTGATCGAGCGGTTCCCCGCGCATGCGCGCCGCCTTGATGAAAATCTCCAGGTTTTTCCGTACCTGCTCCTGGCCGATATACTCGCTGAGCCACTTGGGACGGAGCGTATTTTCATTTGCACGGTCCCGGGCAATGGGTGCCGGATCGACGAGTCGATTGTCAGCGAACAGCTCTTCTTCGAAGTTCATGCCAGGGTCCTCAGGCACTCCCGGATCAGTACTTCAACCGATGCCTTGTAAAAGGTATCGTCACCAAGTCGATGCTTGACTGATGACAGTGCCTGGCGGGATATCGGGTCACTATAACCGAGGTTTGACAAGGCCGAGATGACATCCATCACCGTCGAGGACGTCCCGGGTGCCTCGAATCTGCCGGCGGCGGCGCCTGCGTATGGCCGCCCGCTCAGCAGCCTGCCGATCTTATCCTTGAGTTCGACACAGATGCGCTCCGCCGTTCTTTTGCCAACGCCCTGGAGCGTCGTCAGGCGCTTTATGTCCTGGTCAACGATGGCCTGACTGAGTTCAGCGACCCGCATGCCCGACAGGGCGGCGAGTCCGAGCTTCGGCCCGATGCCCGAGACCGATGTCAGGTTGAGAAACATCTCCTTTTCGTCCCTCTGCAGAAAACCGTAGAGCACGATGGCATCCTCCCGGACACTGGTATGGATAAAGAGGAACAGCTCTTCATCCAGATCCGGCAGCCTGGCCAGCCCATCCGTGGTCAGGAAGACCTCGTAGCCGACGCCGGATACATCGACAACGACACGATCCGTTTCCTTCATCAGGAGTTTTCCCGTCAGTGCTGCAATCATTGATCCATCCTTTGAGCCTCTTGCAAAACGGTCCTTTCATCCAAACTCTGCGTTATGTTCAAAATTTTATCCTCTGAATATCACTTATATACCTGTGATAAATTTTTTCGCATGCCTTGGTTTTGACCGAAAATCTTGATTTTGCATAAGCCTCTTATCAGAGAATAAACTGGTTGGCATGGCATATTGCCACGGCCAGGGCATCGGCCGCGTCGTTGCTGGGGGAGCCGCTCAAACCGAGCAGTACCCGGACCATGTGCTGCACCTGCGCCTTTCCGGCCTGTCCATAGCCGACCACCGCCTGCTTGATGAATTTCGGGCTGTAATCATACACCAGCAGACCGTTCTGCATAACGGCGACCACGGCCGCCCCCCGCGCCTGACCAAGTTTGAGAGCCGATCGCGGATTGGTTGCCAGGAACAGATCTTCAACTGCCGCAACCGTCGGCTCATGCACCTGAATGACCTCGTTAATGCCGTCAAAAATCTGGTTCAGGCGCACGGGGAAAGGGCTGTCCGGCGAGGTTTTCACCACCCCGCAGGCAACAAAACCAATCTTGCCCTGGATTGAGTCAATCACGCCGTAACCGGTAATCCGGGAACCGGGATCAATGCCCAGGATGCGCTCCATCGCAGCCGGCTCTCAGCCCCTGTCCCGCATCCGGATCAGGACAGTTTCTCCATCAGGCTTTCCTCGAGGTCAAAATTGGCATGGACCTTCTGCACATCATCATGATCTTCAAGGTTCTCGAGAAGCTTGAGCAGGGAGGAGGCGATATTTTCCTCGGTAACTTCTATCGTGTTTTTCGGAATCATCGATATGGAGGCTTCGATGATCTGGACACCTCGTTCTTCCAGCGCATCCCGCACATCATTAAAGCTCTCCAGTGCGGTCAGCACCTGGAATTCGTTCTCATCCGCAATGACGTCCTCGGCGCCGGTTTCGATGGCCACATCCATCAATTCTTCTTCAGTGATCGAGGTGCGCTCGACAACAATCTGTCCCTTTTTATCAAACATCCAGGCGACACAGCCGTTCTCACCCAGATTACCATTGCTCTTGGCGAAATAATGGCGAACGTCGGCCACGGTCCGGTTGCGGTTATCGGTCATACACTCGACCAGAACGGCAACGCCGCCCGGACCGTAGCCTTCATACAGTATCTCCTCGTAAATGGCCCCGTCTCCGCCGCCGGTGCCTTTGTCTATCGCCCGGGCGATGTTGTCCTTGGGCATATTTTCCGTTTTCGCTGCCGTGATGGCCGATCTGAGCCGCGGATTGCCGGCCGGGTCCCCGCCGCCCTGCCGCGCAGCAACGGTGATTTCCTTGATCAGCTTCGAGAATACCTTACCTCTTTTAGCGTCAATGGCGCCCTTCTTACGCTTGATTGTCGACCATTTGGAATGTCCTGACATAGTGCTTCCTGTTCATGAAAATTTCTTTGTTTGAGCAGAATAAAAGTGTCTGCTCCATCTTGTGTATCTGCTACGGGTTTTACAAAAAGTCCATGCCAAGTACGAAAACCTCCACGCTTTCCTTGCGTGAGCTTTCAGGTTTTATAACCTTGACGAAAGCAAAACGTT
>JAHEMX010000455.1 GCA_024643445.1 Desulfobulbaceae bacterium
AAGGTGCTCTTCATTGGAAACGCCGCCCGTAACAATACCGATGGCGGCCTCCGGAATCTGCATATGACCACCCTCATCGCCGCACTGGCCATAATATTTATGGTCCATGATAACCGGGGCATGCACGATATCGAGGTGCTCGGTCAAAAGCGGTACCAGGGCTTCGCCAAGGTTCAGTATGGCGATTTCGCAGCCGGAACAGGAGCTCAGCCATTCTAAAGCAGTCTTGACAGCCATCGCATCCTCCCTTTATCCTGCCTGAGCATCATCATGGACCGGGCCGAGTTTTCTGACCCGCTCTGTCATCTCGCAAACCGCCTTGACAAATTTATCAGGTTCGGCAGAGGACACCCAGCTTATGACAAATCGTTGTGGTTCATAGCCGTAATCATCAAGAAGCTCGACAATCATGTCCGATCGCGCCAGCGTTTTATAATTACCATCCTGGTAATGACATTCACCGAGGTGTCAGCCAAGGACCATGACACCATCAGCACCCTGATTCAGGGCGTGGGTCACGAATTCAGGATGAACCATCCCCGAACACATCACCCGTATGATTCTCACGTTGGCGGGATACTGCATCCTTGAGGTACCGGCGAGATCCGCCGCAGCATAGGAGCACCAGTTGCAACAGAATGCTATGATTTTCGGTTCGAAACTCATCGATCTCCCTCTTGTCTTGTATGGCATTGAGCCGTTTCAACCGGCGCCTCAGATACCAAGTGCCGCCTCGATCTGAGCGTTGATCTGATTCATGGTAAAACCCTGTATGGCAACACCGCGTTTCGGACAGGTCGACTGACAGAGTCCGCATCCTTTGCACTGCGCCTTGTTCACACCAATGTATTTCACTGGTTTCCCGTCTTCTGCCACCTCCTCGACCAGCTCAATCGCATGATAAGGACAGACATCAAGACACAGGGCGCAGCCGTCGCAATAGGTAAGATTCGGTTCGGCCTTCACCGCATCAAGACTGACAGCGGAACGGGACAGTAACGTAGCAGCCCGGGCCGAGGCAGCAAGTGCCTGGGCGACTGACTCCTCGACCGGTTTCGGATAGTGGGCAAGTCCGGCAACAAACATGCCGTCGGTGGTAAAATCGACCGGACGAAGCTTTGCATGAGCCTCCTGAAAAAAACCATCCCCGTCAAGCGGTAGCTTGTAGAGCTTGTTCAGTTTTGACGCGTCCGGGTTGGCGACAATGGCGGTTGCCAAAACGACCATATCCGCCCTTATCTTCAGCGGTCGGTGCAGAACATGATCCCATACTTCAACGCTGACCTGCTTGTGGTTCTGGTTGACAACCGGCTTCCCGTGCGCCTCATAATTGATAAAAATAACACCAAGTTCCCTTGCTTTCTTAAACAGGGCCTCGCGCTGGCCATACGTCCGCATGTCTCGATAGAGAATGTAGATCATACGGCTCGTATCCTCCTGCTTCAGCTCGATGGCGCTTTGCACCGAGTGCGTGCAGCATACCTTCGAACAATACATCCTGTCTGTTTCACGGGAGCCGACACATTGTATAAAGACTACCGATTTCGCCCTCAGGGCATGCTGCTCCTTGAGTTTAAACAACCGGTCAAACTCCAGGGCGGTAACCACGTTCGGGATCCAGCCATAACCGTATTCCTGAGGACGCAGAGAGCGGCCGCCGGTAGCAACAATGGTGACACCGTGTTCAATGCTCTTGGTAAGGCCGTCGCGGGTTGCAATCGTTGTCGTGAAATTGCCGACAAAACCCTGTGCCCCGGTTACCTCAAAGCCCAGGTGAACAATGATGTTCTCGTTTTTGTTCACCTCCTCAATCAACTTCCTGGTCCGGTCGACGATCGCCTCGCCTGACCAGGTGTGACCCAGGTACATGGCATTGCCACCGAGCCCGTTGCTTTTCTCGACCAGATGGACCTCAAAGCCCTGCTCTGCCATGTTGAAGGCTGCCGTCAGACCGGCAATGCCGCCCCCGATGACGAGAGCCTTCTGAGTAATCGTCACCGCTATCGCCGGCAGGGAATTCTGCCGATTGACCTTAGCAACGGCCATGCGCACCAGATCTTTTGCCTTTTGGCCGGCAGCAGCCGGATCATCACTATGAACCCAGGAGTTCTGGTTCCTGATATTGGCCATCTCCACCAAGTATTCATTGAGACCGGCTGATTTCAGCGTCTCACGGAACAGCGGCTCATGGGTCCGTGGCGTACAGGCTGCCACGACAACCCGGTTCAGCCCCTTGTCCCGGATAATCTGAATCATCTGCTCCTGCGTATCCTGCGAACAGCTGAAAAGATTGCGCTCAACATGTGCCACACCAGGCAGCGTCGCCGCGTAGTCGGCAACGGCCTCTACATCCACAACACCGGCAATGTTTGTGCCGCAATGGCAGACAAACACGCCCGTTTTCGGCTCCTCCCGGTCAACATCGCGCTCGGCTGGGAAATGCTTGTCCTCGGTTAATGCTCCACGCACCGCTGACAGGCTTTCGGCAACGGCTGCGGCAGCCGCGGAGCCTTCCACGACAGACTGGGGGATATCCTTCGGCCCGGAAAAAGCGCCGCAGGTAAATATCCCCCTTTTTGAGGTCGAAACCGGAGAAAAGTCCGAGGTTGAAGCGAATCCGTCATTGGTGAGCTTCACCCCCGCCAGCTGGCTGAGTTGTCTGACATGCTCGGGAATCTGTAAACCGACCGAGAGGACCACCATATCGAAATACTCTTCAACCTGACACCCTTCCTCATTGATGTAGTGAAGCCGCAAATCTCCGGTTTCTCCTTCCGGTTCAACACCGTGCACGCGGCAGCGGACAAAACGTACTCCGGAATCTTCCCTGGCTCGCTGGTAATAGCGATCGAAATCTTTGCCGTGGGTACGCATATCCATCATAAAAATAGAGGTGCGAAGACCGGGCACGTGCTCCTTGGCCAGGACTGCTTCCTTGACAGCATACATACAGCAGACGGAGGAACAATAGCCGTTTCCGCACTTGTTTTCGTCACGGGAGCCGACACACTGCAGGAAAGCTACCCTGGTAATCTCTTTACCGTCAGAGGGCCTGACAAGGTGTCCCGCAGTCGGGCCTGAAGCCGCGAGATAGCGCTCAAACTGCATGGAGGTGACCACGTTTGGATAGCGGCCAAAGCCCCAGATGCCAGCTGCAGCAGGATCAAACGCTTCAAAACCGGGCGACAAAATAATCGCACCGACATTGAGCTCGTGCCGTTTGTCGCTGTCACCAAAATTTATGGCCTCTGCCGGACAGATTTTCTCGCAAAAACCGCAGGCCCCGGCCTTCTTGAAGCGAATACAGCTGCCAGCATCGATCTGATACTTCGATGGCACGGCCTGGGCGTATTTCACATAAATTGCCTTGCGCTTGCCGGCACCGGCATCATACTCACTGTCAACCTCCTTTGGGCATTTCGCGGCACACTCGCCGCAGGCAATGCATTTATCCATATCCACATAGCGTGGATGTTCCTTTACCGTAACACGAAAGTCACCGGCATCTCCCGAGATGCTTGTAACCTCGCTCAGTGTCATCAACTTTATATTTAAGTGCCGACCGCACTCAACCAGTTTCGGCGCTATAATTCACATC
>JAHEMX010000456.1 GCA_024643445.1 Desulfobulbaceae bacterium
CCTGCTGCGGGAGAACCTGCATATAAAGTTTAAGAGTGCGGTAAATGGAAAAAGTGCTGATTGTTGATGACGATCCTGTCATACAAAAATTTCTTGGCCGCGGTCTTGAAAAATACGCGAACAAGTTCGAGACGATCCAGGCGTATAATGGTGAAGAGGCAATCGAAATATTGAGCCAGCGCTACATTTCCCTGCTGGTCACCGATATCGTCATGCCCAAGGTCGACGGTCTTTCACTGTTGACCTACATCAATAACCATTACCCGCAAATACAGTGCATTGTGATGACAGGGCACCGGTCCCCGACTTTGGAAAAAAAGCTCCAGGAGGACAATATTTTTCGGCTTTTCAGGAAACCTTTCCATTTCGATGCATTAACCCAGGCTATATTACAGGCCCTGGATCAGGATGTACCCGGTGGCGTGTTGAAAGGAATCTCCGTCGCCAGCTTTCTGCAGATGATCGAGCTGGAGGGAAAAACATGCCTTTTTGAGGTCAGTTCACCGGGAAGGGGAAAGGGCGTATTTTATTTCCAGGAGGGGATACTTTTCGATGCGGCTTTCCGAAAATTGCAGGGTGAGGAGGCCGCTATGCAAATGATATGGATGAACAAAGCGGAAATCAGCTTCAAGCGTGCGCCAATGGGCAGAGTGAAAAAAAAGATTGAAAGACCGCTTACCGGATTGATCATGGAAGCCATGCAGCGGAAAGACGAGGAGAGCAGTTAGCGCTTAAAACCGACAAACTGCTGGTCTGTATTTTAGGAAGTGTGACGATATCGCATGAGCGTAAAACAGCGAATAAAACAGATTTTGAAAGAAATCGAAGTCTACAACTCCCATGCGTTGTTTTCGCCTGCGAAACAAAAGTGCCGGGAGCTTATGGAGTTGGTAGAAAATGCCGATCAAATCGTACACAAAGACGCCCTTTTGCTAGCGATATCAAGGAAAATTGAAAGCATTGAAGAAGAGGCAAGGAATTTTGAAGGTATCGGCAAGGCAACAACGATGTCGAGCAAGGAACTGGATGTCGTCAAACAGCTGGTCAGCATACCGAGTGAGGCTGACAGCGATGAGGCCATCTGGGAGGTGGCACAGGCCTGCCTTATTCTCGGACAATATCCCTCGGCGTTGCGCGAATTCAATCGTTTGATCGACAACCGTTTCAAACCGGTTGCCGCCGCAAAAAATGTGTTGCTCTGCCATATCGGGATGTCCGCCATTGATGAGGCGATAAATCAGTACAGGGGGTGGGCCTTGTCCGGTTTGTTTTCGCTGGAGCAGATGGAAAACATTCGTACATTTTTGCAGGAACTTCTCTATAAAAACAAAATCAACCGGCTGATAACGACTTCCAGGATCAACCGGCTGACAACGACTTCCATGATCGAAAATATCGACCATCAGGAGGAAGACCCGGATGATGAATTAATAGATGTTATCGCGGTCAAACTCACCATGGAAGGTGATGCCAATACTAGCCAGGAAACCATGCTTGATGTCCATTATCAAAGAGGCTCCATTTTCAGTGTCGTTATCCCGAAAGAGAATGAGGCCTTGCTGGATTACCTGAAGGTCGGTAAAGAGATCGCCGCTTTGGAACTATATTCGTCATCCATCATTTTTACGAACAGGTGCCTTGTTTGTGAAAGAAGCAAGATCGTATCAGTGCCAAGAAATGGTGATTACAGCGTGTGTCTGAAGATTCTGGATTCTGACCACAACACATAACGCAGCAAAGGCAAACGAATCTCCACGTGGAAAAGGAGGCAGTATGAGCAGAAAAATGTTGACCGTCGACGACTCGCCAAGCGTCAGAAAGTTGGTCAAATTCACACTTAAGGCAAAAGGCTTTCAGGTCAGCTCGGCAGGTGATGGCGTGGATGCGCTCGAGCTGATGAAACAAGAGGATTTTGATGCCATCATTCTGGACATTAACATGCCCAGAATGAATGGGTTGGAATTTTTGAAACATATCAAAGCAAATAAACAGTATGCTTCCATACCGGTGATTATGCTCACCACCGAAGGCCAGGACGATGACAAGGACAAGGCCGTTGCCCTCGGTGCTACCGCGTACATGGTAAAACCGTTTAAACCGACACAACTGCTGACGCTGATTGAGAAAATTGTTCCCGACAACTGATGCGCCTGAACTGTCGGTTACAGCCAGCATCAGGGTAATCTGCAAATTGTAGCGATTGAGGAGAAAACTGGATGGAAGCCAACGAAGAGATCAATGACCTGGATCAAGAGATACTTGGTGAGATGTTAAAGCACTTTTTGCCTGAAGCCCGGGCAAACCTGGACCATCTGAACTTGTGCCTCATCCAGATGGAAAATACCCCGGACGATCCTGATATCATTGAAACCGTGTTTCGCATTTTTCACACGCTAAAAGGAGGCGCCGGGTTTGCCGGACTTAATGAAGTCGTAAAGCTTGGTCGAGCGTTTGAGGAGTTGATCGGCGAGGTGCGGAAAGGAAAAGTCGTGTTACGGACATCCGGTTTCAATGTGCTCTACGAGGGGTTGGATTTGTTTAACCTGCTGCTTGATAAAGCAAAGGCAGGCGATCCTGTGACAACCGATCTATCCGACCTGCTAAATAAAATCGACAAAATCAGGTCCAACGAAAATCCGGATTCCGATTGTCCCCCACCCGGCGCCCATGAGACAGAGCCGCAGGAGCAGGAGGAACTGCTATCCATTTACCGGGATGGCTATAACCAGCTGGGGACCCTGAAGCACCTTATTTACGAATCGGTGAGTCTCCGTGAGCCGGAATCTCTCGCGGTGCTCCTTTCAAATCAAATACACGAAAGAATGGCTCCGGAGCGGAACGGATTCTGGCTAGTCGATGAAAAGGACATGCTGGTTGAGATCGCCAGCAACGGAAAGCTCGTCGATAAAGATGAAAGGAGGAAGATCAATATCAATTCCTGCGAGATGCTGAGAAAAGTAGTTGTCGAGCAAATTACCATGTGGCCGACGGAGTCTGAGTCGATCAATTCGCTTTTCCCGGAGTTTCAATCGCCGGTTCTGTTTCCGATAAAGTCAAAACAGGCAGCACTGGGGGTGTTGATTCTGGATCCTAAAGAGCAAACCGAAGTGGAATTGTATCAATTCATCAGTCAATTTGCCGCCATGATCATGCGCATGTCTAAACTGCATCAAAAGGTGGATGAACAGCGGGAAGAGTTGGATGAATTGACCGGTATCCTTTTCCGGCAAAACGCTCAACTTTCCTCTCTCTACCATGTGGAAATCGCTCTGGTAAAGGAGTCGGATCCGGTTAGACTTTGTGAGATGGTGGTGAAGGCAGTTGTCGAAGATCTCGAAGCGAAACGGGCGGCGGCATTACTGTACGATTCTGAATCTGAAGAATTGATCGTGGTCGCCGAATATGGCGGGTTAGACGGCATTGTCGGGAACCGTTATAAGGTTGATCAAATAGGTCCACTTTCCAAGTGTATCAAAACCGGCAGAATTATTACCCAGACGGATTATGGAAAGTCCATTGAAATTGGAACACATCGTGTCGACGGATGGATTACCCTGGGCTTGAAAGGGCGGGAAACCACGCTTGGGGCGATGATCG
>JAHEMX010000457.1 GCA_024643445.1 Desulfobulbaceae bacterium
GGCTGATGGCTTCGGGCATTACCATGCAGGACCCGCTGAGCACCTCCGTAGCACCGACTGCTCAGATCGGCAGAGACTGCCTGCTTGGTCCGAACGTCATCATCACCGGATCTTCGACGGTAGGCTCGGGCTGCTGCATCGAACCGAACGTTTTTATCAGGGATGGGGTTATCGGATCCAACGTTCTTATCGGGGCCAACAGCGTACTTCTCAATTGCCGGATAGCCGACTCCACGCAGATTGCGCCGATGACCTGCCTGAACGGTGCCGATTGACAACGCCATCCGCAGGCAGTGTTTAGAGTTGATGAATTCGTAAAACGTCAAATAGACGATGGCTAAGTAAAAGACTTCATAGGCGAGGCGCATGAAAATTTCTATTATTTCGGCGTACTCCAGTACGTCGTGATGATGGAAATTTTGTAGCAACGAAGCAGATGGAGGGTTTTTACGACGCCATCAAATCCTCTCTACAGGGAAAAACTATGAGCGATATAAAAAAGATGTACTCAACGATCCTGGGAGATCATTTTCCGCTTGAAATGACAATCACCTTCGGCGATCAAAAACTCATCTACCGCAAGCGGACCTGGAACATCCGGGGGGAAAACGGCACCTATGAAGAGCGCGGCATCCGCTATGGCGAGAATCCGGACCAGGAGGCGGCCCTGTATGAACTTGTCAGCGGCAACCTGATACTCGGCGACTGCTCTTTCATCAATCCCGGCAATGGTCTCGTTTCCTCCATTCCCGTCGAAGATATGCTCCAGGTCGGAAAACATCCCGGCAAGATCAACCTGACCGATATCGACAATGGACTCAATATCCTCAAATATCTGGTTGACCGACCGGCTGCGGTGATACTGAAACATAATAATCCCTGCGGGGCTGCACTGGGCAGCTCGCTGGCAGAGGCCTTTGACCGGGCAAACCGGGCCGACCGGATTGCCGCTTTCGGAGGGGCCGTTGTCCTGAGCCAACCCTGTGACAAAGAGACGGCGGAGCTGCTCGCGCAGAACTATCTCGAGGTCGTCTGCGCACCGGAATTCGAACAGGGCAGCCTGGAAATTCTTAAGAAAAGCAAGAACCTGCGTGTAATCAGGATACCACGCATTGATCGGCTGGCAGCTTTTGAGAAGTATCGTTTTGTTGATTTCAAGAGTCTTATCGATGGCGGTATCATTGTGCAGCAATCTGCGGTTAATTCGATCAGATCAATCGCAGACCTCAAGCCGGCCACAGCCACCTGGCAGGGAACCGAGTATCGCTGCCAGCGTCAACCGAGCTCCCGGGAAATCGATGACATGATCTTCGGCTGGGCTGTTGAACATGGTGTCACCTCCAATTCCGTCCTCTACATCAAGGATGGCTGTACCGTCGGTATCGGCACCGGTGAGCAGGACCGGGTCGGAGTAGCCGAAATTGCCGTACATAAAGCCTATATCAAGTATGCCGATATCTTCTGTTTTGACCGTTTTGGCATTTCCTATGCCGACCTGGAACTGGCAATAGGCCGGGGTGAAAAGAAGAAAGAACAAAAGGATGAAATCGACAGGCAGGTGGCGGACGACCGGGCCGGACTTCCCGGTTCCGTCATGATCTCAGACGCCTTTTTCCCTTTCAGGGACGGCGCCGATATCGGCATCAGGCAGGGGGTGAGTGCTATTTTGCAGGCCGGCGGTTCCATGCGTGATTTTGAAACGATCGAGGCCTGTAATGAAGCCGATCCCCAGGTGGCAATGCTGTTTACCGGTCAGCGCTCGTTCAAGCACTGATGCCGAATAAAAGCAGTTACGTGGCAGGCATTACCGAGCTTTCAGACCAGCACGCGGGACAACTGGTCATCAGCAGATCCAGGAGGTCCCTGTCAACGGTTGTTGATGAAGAGACGGACCTGCTGAACACATATACCGGCAGGTACAACTGTCTTGATCCCGTCGGCTCTGCCGTCTGGCGTCACCTGCAGGAACCTGTTTCCTATACCGATCTTCTTACGAAACTTCTGGAAGAATACGATGTCACCGCAGCCCAATGCTCCACCGATCTCTGCACCCTGCTGGAGCAGCTGCGCGCAGAGCAGCTTATCGAACTAGTGATCCTGCCGCAGCAGAAAACAGCGGCTGCCGGACGATAACTGAATGGAGAAAGAGACACCGGCTAAAATACCGGCCAAAGGGCTGCTGCGGATCTGGCGGGCCTTTGGCTAATAAGAGGCTCATCTCAGAGTGTAACCCAACGGCTGTCTTCCGAAGATTCCAGGCTGGCTTCACTTGCGCGGATGGCATACAGACCGTCCTCACCGGTCACCGGATTCGACGCTTTTTTTTCCAGAAAGAGATGCCAGTCATGCAGGAGTGAAAGGATGGTAGGCAGCGGCTTGAAATTTCCGATACGTTTTTCCACGCTGGCCGAGATGCAATTCACATAGCCATGCACCTGATCACCATGCAGCTGTGCCTTCTCACAGATAAACTCATAGCGACCGCTGCGGGATGAACTCAGTTTGCTGACATCAACAATGCCTACCACACCCTGTTCCATCTCCACATGTATCAAGGCCAGGTCCTCAAGATGTTTCGTCCTGCAGGTCCGGCACATCGCCGACACCCTGATGACCTTAAGGCCGGTGATAAAATGCAGTGCATCAAAGACATGCACCGCAATATGAAAGGTAATTCCCCCCCCCGCTTCGGCCGGGTTGTCCAGCCACTTGTTATCTGATGGTTCAAGCCGCTGGTTGGCGTATACACTATAGAGTCTGCCCTGGTTTGGCAGTTCCTCGCGCAGCTGCCTGATAACCGGATTATAGCGCAGGGTCTGGCCGACGGTCAGGGCAACCCCGCCCTCCCGCATCACCTTGAGCAGACGACGGCCTTCAGCCGAGGTCGTCGCCAGGGGCTTTTCCAACAGCAGGGGCTTGCCGTACCTGCTGCAGCTTTGCGCAACTTCCAGGTTCAGGGCTGGAGGCACGGCACAGACAACCGCATCGACACCGGCTGAAGCGACCATCTCCCGCCAATCGGGAAACCACTGTGCCCCCCAGGATTCCGCCTGGCTGCGCCCCTCTGCCGAGCGGCGTGAAATCGCCGTCAATTCCAGCCCCTCGCAATCATGCACGATATGATTGGCATATCTGCTGCCGTGCCGTCCCGTACCAATAATACCGATTCTCATGCTGCCCCCTTGGTCATCTCACCAACTCACCCGCACCCACCATTTCTGCCTGCGCGAGGATTTCAGGCGCGCAGGTCGCCAGCGCATCTAGTGTTTCGGCATGGGGATGGGCGATGCCGATAGCCCCATCCTGCAGTTTCGACAGCTCTACCAGTTTTTCGATCTGTTGGCATATTTCCTCCGACTGCTGCACATTATCAAGGAAGATATGCCGTCGTGCAACAGGCAGCCCTCTGCTCATTGCAACCTCCATGCCCCTGCTCCCAGCGGTGGTATAGCTGTCGACAAAGAAAAGGTCGCTGTCGGCGAGAAAATCAATGAGTTCTATCATCATCTCCTTACTTTCTGTATAGCGCGACCCCATATGGTTATTTACTCCCGTTGCATGCGGAACCTGCTGAAGATCAGCTGCCAGAA
>JAHEMX010000458.1 GCA_024643445.1 Desulfobulbaceae bacterium
ACTGCCGTAGCCGGCACCGGAGAGCGAATTGATAACAACAGACACCATCAGGGGAACCGGCATCTTCATTATTCTCTGTTTCTCTTTTGGACATGCCGTATTGCATTTCATGGGACAGAGTTTTTCCGTTCTTCTTCCGCTGATCCAGGAAACGTTTCAGGTTACCCCCGTCCAGATAGGGGCGTTGATAACGGCAAAAGAACTGGTTGCCGGTGCGATCTCTCTGCCCGGCGGAATCGTTTCCGATTATCTGGTCAGGTACCGGGCTCACATCCTGTCACTCTGCTTTGTCGCCTTCGGAGCAGGCTGGCTGATCATCGCCGCAGCCCCGCTCTACAGTGTTATCTTTTTCGGTATTGCGATAACCGCCGCTGCCGGCTCGATCTGGCACCTTCCTTCCCTGGCCGAACTTGGCGCCAGATTTGCAGACAACAGGGGAACGGTGTTTGCCATCCATGGCGCCGGGGGAAGTGTCGGAGACATTACCGGTCCCATCGCCACCGGGCTTTTGCTCGCTTTTCTGAGCTGGCGGGAGATCCTTGCCATCTACGTTTCCCTTCCCCTGGTACTCGCTCTCTGGACCTTCCTGCTGTTTGCCAGAATGAAGCGCCAGAAAGATGAGGAGAAGGAGTCAAAAACAGACGCCCCCAATCTCAAGGAACAGCTGCAACTGTCTCGATATATTCTTAGCACCACGCCTATCTGGCGGGTTAATATGGTCGCCGGCCTTCGCGGCATGTGCTTCACGGTTCTGGTCACTTTTCTGCCCATTTACATGTATGACAGCGGTTTCAGCTCAACCTCCATCGGTTTTCATTTCGGACTGCTCTGGGCGCTCGGCCTGCTGGTCAGCCCCTATTTCGGACACCTCTCAGACAGGTTTGGCAGAAAGATCATTCTTGTTCCCGCGCTCCTCTACTCTAGTGTCCTGATAGCCCTTCTGGCCCTGTGGGGAAAGGGGATTGTTTTCACCATTCTGATCATCCTGCTCGGCTTCAGTATCAGAAGCGATTATTCGCTGATCAATGCCACCATTATTGATATTGTCAAAAACCGGGTCGAGACGACTATGCTCGGCATTCTCTCTTTTACCAGATACATCATGGGTGCCGCAGCCCCCCTGATCGCGGGCGTTCTCTATCAATATATCGGCATGCAGGCAACGCTTCTCTTCGTCTCCGCACTCTTCCTGCTCGCAGCCATCATCTTCTCAACCATCGACCTGAAAAAATAACCCGCTCAGCGGAGCGCCGTGGCGCACTTCACGGCGGCGTCCATCCCGGGTTATATGTCCCGGAACCGGTGCGTCAACCCTATTTCCTTGACCCTTGTCAGCTCGACTTGGTAAAAGATCATAGTGCCGGTTTTAAAAGAAGAAGAAACTATCAACCGAGGAGATGGGATGGAAAAGTTTATAGAAAAATACTGGCAGCTCCGCCTGGAGGCCATGCAGGGAAGGCTCAAAAAAAATAATTTTGACGCGGTTGTCGTCCAGTCGGCCAAAGAGGCAGCCCGATTTGTCATGGAAAACATCGTTCCGGCGATCGGGCCGAAGTCGGTCGCCTTCGGCGGCTCCATGACCCTGCTCGCCACCGGCCTGCTTGACAGCCTGGCTGAGGTTGAAGGGATTACGGTCATCTCACCTAACGTCGCGGGACTCTCGATTGAAGAAAAAATGGAAATCAGACGCCAGGGTATGCTGGTGGATCTCTACCTGTCCGGCACCAACGCGCTGACCGAAGACGGTGCCCTGGTGAATCTTGATATGACCGGCAACCGCGTCGCCGCGATTACCTTCGGTCCGAAAAAGGTCGTGGTGTTTGTCGGCAGGAACAAAATCGTCCCGGATCTGGAAACGGCCATGTGGCGGATAAAGGATTACGCGGCGCCGACCAATGCCATGCGGCTTAAATACAAGACACCCTGCATAAAAACATCGGAATGCGCCGATTGCAGCAGTCCGGAGAGAATCTGCAACAGCTGGACGATCAACGAGAAATCGTATCCGAAAGGTCGGATCACCGTCGTCCTGATCAACGAGGAACTCGGGCTTTAGCCAGACCCAGGGTACCGGTATTCCCGTTACGCCAAAAAAGCATGTCAGGGCGATGATCCGCCCTGACATGCTTTTTTATTGGTTCAACTTCGTCGCCATTTCGCCAAACTCGCGGGATAAAACACAAGGCGCTACAAGACTGCCTGAGATGATTCGAGGCAGCCTGTTGGGCATAGCAATAGATAAAACCGCTGCGCCCCGAAGAGCAGGTAAAACAACCCGGAAGGGCTATTTCTTTATAATAGAAACTGACGCTCGTCTCATTCACCTGGTAAATCTCTATCTTGCAGAACGTCTTACCGTCCTGCGACATGACAATCATCACATCATCCAAAACCGGATTGACATAGGTGTAGTAGTAGCCGTAATCTCCACTGGCGGGGATGTAATCGACCGCCTGGCTGATTGCACAAGAATCCACGGGCAAGGGGTAAGCGGGCACATTAGAGTCCAGCCCGACGCTGAAGCCGCCGACGTCCGGCGTGATCCTGCTGCCGCTGGCGTACCCGTCACAGGCATCATTGCTCAGCGTAACCCGCATATCACCAGGGGCGGAAACCCGTCCCAGTAGATATCCGCCCACGACCAGGCCCATGCCGAACCTTCGGCGAAGGAGATATCGTGGTCCGCTTCGGCATCGGACCACGGCAGAACCATGAGTGAACAGAGAAGGAGTGTCGCTGCGTACGCCGATCTTATCGGATGTTTCACAATCCCCCCTTGCAAGAATAGAAACGCGCTGTCCCGTTTGGTCACGGAACCGACTGGAAGCCGCGCTAGACAAGCGGCCTGACAAACTAGCGGCAAACCTCAACATACACCATGTGCCTTTTTTATGATAGGCACAAATCGCCACGATTCAGCCGCCTGATCATCTCCCCATGAGACCGGGAAATTAGCTGCTTGCCTGGATGCCACGCAAGGTTTCCTTCAATAACGGATTGGTTCAAGAAATATGCCGCGACCCTGGTGCCCCCGGCAGGACTGATCCGGTCATGGTGGTCCGGGTATCGGGAGATATTCCTGAAAGAGGAAGAAAGTCCTAAGATCCTGACGGGTCTTGATCAGATCGGCCATCGCATGCCGGAAGCAGTTGTGCGCCTGATGAGAACACTCCCGGAGCGGTGAAAGTTCACCATAAAAATGTTCGGCTGAATTGACAGGGGCGGTCGGCGGTACCAATATAGGGTAAGGCCGATCAACCCAAGGAGTGGAAAAATGAATTTAGAACGTTTACTCACGGCCGGATCGATTATATACGCGGCGATCCTGCTGACCGTGGCCGTCCCCATGATTTCCCGGGCTGCCTCAGAGGCGGCGGACGGTTCACCCATGAAAATCCAGTCCCCGGTGAATGCTGCAGATGCCGCAGCACAGGAAGCAGCCGGCTCCGGATCGGGCAACCCGCTTGCAGGAACGAGCTGGCGCCTCCTGGCGTTTCAGTCAATGGATGACGCCATCGGCACGGTGCGACCGGACGACCCTTCTCTCTACACCATGAGACTGAACCGTGACGGGACCGTCGCAATG
>JAHEMX010000459.1 GCA_024643445.1 Desulfobulbaceae bacterium
AATCCATTAAAAATGCCGGGCTATGGTCTGTCGGTGCCGGACTGTTCCTGGCTGCATTCTGGAACACCCGGGAGGAATCGATCTGGATTGCGCCTTCACTAGTGCTGCTGCTGGCTTTTGCTTTCTACCATCTCAGGCGGCTGCCCCGCTCCCGGGCACTCCTGCTGGCCGTGCTGTATCTGCTGCCGCTGGTGATGCTTTGGGTGGCAAACCTGACGCTGCAGCGTTTAAACCAGAAGTATTACGGGATACCTGTCGCCATTGAACTGGAAACACCTGAATTCAAGGCTGCTCATGGCGGCCTGCTGCGAATCAATTCGGATAAGTGGCTACAGTACTCCCGGTTGTAAGGGATGTTCGGGAAAAGGCTTATGCGGTGAGTCCGACGTTTCGGGAGCTGCAGCCCTTTTTTGATGGACCTCTTGGCCAGGAATGGCAGAGAATGTCCGGCCCGACCCAAAGCCTTTTTGACGCGCAGGATTCCCGGCCTGTCAAAAACTTTTTTGCCGGATAATTCATCCAGCCAGATACCAGCTGAGCGACGATATAACCTTTTGAAATTCTGCATTTTAAAATGCAATTGCATTGGAGCCTTGGTCCTGCTAGGATTGGCGCATGCTGAGGTCTGGTTTTACGGGTAGATCTTCTTCAACACATTGAGATGAATTGGCGATGACAGATGATCCTGTCATAAATTATCAGGAAGCAGGTTTTATGAAGAACAACGGCTACACCCTTCTGGACAGTGGTGAAGGCGAAAAACTGGAGTCATTCGGCGATATCATCCTGCGCCGCCCCGCAGCCCAGGCCATCTGGAAGAAACAGAAGCGGGCGGAAGTGTGGCAGAAGGCATCTGCCGCCTTTGACCGGGAGAAGGGCAATACCTGGAAAAACAGGCAGTCCCTGCCCGACCAGTGGCAGGTTACGGTAGAAGACATCACCTTCAAGCTGTCAAGTACAGATTTCGGCCATCTGGGCATCTTTCCGGAACAGGCGGCCAGCTGGCGATGGCTGCGGCAGGTCCTGTGTGCCGCGCGCGCACGTGAATCGCGCCCGATCTCGGTCCTGAACCTGTTCGCCTATTCCGGAGGCAGCACCATGGCGGCTGCGCTCGAGGGTGCGGCCGTCTGTCACCTCGATGCATCCAGAGGCATGGTTGACTGGGCCCGTGAAAACGCTGCGCTGAACGGGCTTGCCGACGCGCCGATAAAGTGGCTGGTCGATGATGCCGTGAAATTTCTGCTGCGCGAGGTCCGTCGGGGCAACAGATACGACGGCATCATCCTCGATCCGCCCTCCTTCGGACGCGGCAAAAAAGGCGAGGTCTTCAAGATCGAAAAAGACATCATCCGCACGCTGGATCTCTGCAAAAAGCTTTTAAGCAGGAATCCGCTGTTTATGCTTTTTTCCTGCCATACAGCCGGCTTCAGCCCCCAGGTCATGGCAAACCTGCTGTCACAGCTCCTGGCTGAGAAGCCCGGAACCATCACCTCCGGCGAGATGTTCCTGCGCGGTGACGACACCACTTTCGAGCTTCCCAGCGGCACCTGGGCCAGATGGCTCGCTGCCGGGACAAGATGAGAGCGCTTGCCGAATCGGCAATACTTTACGAGGACAATCACCTGCTCGTCCTCAACAAGGAAGCTGGTCTGCTCACCCAGCCGGTACCGACGGATGAGCGCGACAGCCTGGAAGAGATGGCCAAACGCTATATCAGGACCACCTACGGGAAACCCGGCAGCGTATATCTCCATGCCGTCCACCGCATCGACCGCCAAGTCAGCGGGGTGGTGATCTTTGCCCGAACAGGTAAGGCACTCTCACGCCTGAACCTGGCCATGCGGGAGAGGCGCGTCGCGAAAATCTATCATGCGCTGGTCGAAGGGGAACAAGCCGGAACACGGGGAGCGTTGGTGCAGCTCAGGCACCATATCACCCACCGGGACCATTTCGCAGAAGTGGGCGTCAGCAGAACATCAGACAGCAAGGAAGCAACACTTTCCTACACTGTGTTGAAATGCGGTCAGGGACTCAGCCTGCTCGAGATACAGCTCGATACCGGCCGCTATCACCAGATCAGGGCTCAGCTGGCCTTTGCCGGACACCCGGTCCTCGGTGATCGAAGATATGGCTCCAAGACCGAATTCGACTCGCTCTCAGCCATTGGTCTGCACTCACGCAAGGCGCGTTTCCCCCATCCCGTCAAACCGGAAACCCTTGATCTTGTTGCAGCCTATCCACCGTCCTGGAAGGCGTTGAGCAGGGGCTTGCTCAGCTGACGCTGCGAAAATGATTATAGAGTATGATGGATGCTGCGATGGCCACATTCAAGGACTCGAATTCAATGGTCATTTTCAGATTTTCCCGGGTGAGCGCTTTTAATGAGCGGCGAATACCGCTGCCTTCATTGCCAAAAACGATATCATAGACGTTTCCCGGATCGTGAGAAAAGTCGTTTTCTTCATCAATAAAGGTTGTCACCAGGCTGTTTGGAGAGTGCTGAAGATACTCGTCGAGGTTTCCGGACTTGACGCGCAGGGCGAAATGCGCACCATGGGCGGCACGTAATACCTTTATATTATAAAGATCGACACTGCTCTCACTGAGGAAAATATTGCTCAAACCAAAGGCCTTGGCGCTCCGCAGAATAGTCCCGAGATTGCCGGGGTCCTGGATACCGTCCAGCACCACGACAGACTGACCGGGCAAAAAATCTTTGGTTGCCATCCTGCAAACGGCGCAGATTTCTACATTTGCCTTGTCAGTCAGAGCTTTCATCACCCGATCCGCCACGAGCAGCTTATCGGGAAAACCGCTCTGGGAAAACGGTTGCTCACTCGAAAATATCAACGTGGTGACCGTACCTGATTCCAAGGCCATATCGCAGAGCGTTTCCCCATAGACAAGATATTCCCCGCGCTCTTTCCGGCGCTTGGACGCATGCAATTTTATGAGACTTTTAATTGCTTTATTATCGCGTGAAGTTATGAGCATATCCTGTCACCATTATCAGGTAAGGCGGAGGCCCGGCAGATGCGGGGGCACAAATGGTCGCTAACAGAGCGGAAGCGGAGATACAACGAAACCATTACTCCCGCTGAAAAGGCCGGCCGGCAATCATAAAGGATGAAGAGTACAAGGAGTGAAAGCTGCTGTCAAAACGAAAAGGAAGACAGGCGATTGCCCGGCACCAAGCGCGAAGAAGCTTCGGCGGCCTGTCACCGTCCCCCCTTGCGAGACATTGAAGGGTTGCAGTGTTTGGAGAGAACAAGGTATAAGATCTCATCTTAAAAGAATGGAAACCCCGGATATTTCCGATTGAAAGGATGTCGCAGGCGGTAACGGGCGCCTCGCATAATCCGTTTATTTGTTCAAGATCCAGGCCGTAGGCGGCCTCCCGAAAGCTCTTCACAAACCCTATGGAACTCTATTCACGTATAATTGGTAGCGGACCGCCGGTGCTGATACTTCACGGACTGTTCGGCATGTCCGATAACTGGGTGACCATTGGTAACGGGCTTGCCGCCCACGGATTTTGTGTTCACCTGCTTGATCTCAGGAATCACGGCAGATCACCGCATACCG
>JAHEMX010000460.1 GCA_024643445.1 Desulfobulbaceae bacterium
TATGAAAATGCAGAAATGGTTTGGTAAGTTCTCTCAGGCCGGCAATCCACATTTTTGCGGGAGAGAAGGTATGCATCCAGCAGATCAAACCGATACAGTTTGAATCAGCGTTTGCTTCTCTGCAGACACTGCTGATTTCATCGGCAGTTGTGACAATAGCTCTGACAGAAACGGAGACGGAAAGCTTTCCGGATGAGTTGAAGTAGTTACCAATTTCCCGGGAATTTGCGGCAACCTGCTCAAGTGTTCGAGGACCGTAGAGATGCTGACTCCCCGCTACCAGCCATACCTCATAATTGCTGTATACGTCCATTCCAACCCCCTTACTCCAACTTATTTTTAAGGCAACGGCGGATAATTCGACGAAATATCTAGCAAAATTTAAGAGCTGTTTCGTTAACGTTAACAATTCCAACAGAAACTATCCAGAGAGATTTGTCAAGATAAAAGAGAAAATTGGGTGATTCAATTATAACGTTATATAACAGTTGCTTAAACACTTCATAAAGTTTTTCTGGTATGAATCTGGCTAATTGCCTCTGCCGTAAAACACGAAAAATAAGATAATTCCGTGTTTTTTATTTGACATATTTGTTATCGTTATCATACATTCAGCAAGGGCGCTCTTGCAGATCCCGATATCCGGGTGAACAAAAATGGCGAGTCATTTCGTTATTAAAAGGATAAAACGATCCAGTCGGAGTGACGTCCCCTAACCTTTACCAGACTATTTGTTCAGGCTATCCTATGCACCAACAGGCTAAATTGAAAATTACCATTAAAGACGTGGCACGTGCCTGCGGCGTATCAATGCAGACCATATCCAGGGTAATAAACAAGCGGGAGGATGTTTCGACCTCCACACGGGAAAAGGTATTGGCCGTGATCCAGCAGATGGGTTATCAGCCAAACGCCATAGCCAGGGGGATGAGACAGGGAAGCAAAACATTAGGGGTAATCATCACCGGACTGAAATATAAAGGCATCTCGACCACACTCAATGGCATCGTGCAGGCGGCCGAGAGGCAGGGGCTGAGCATCATTCTCAAAGAACTCGCGACCTTTGATGCTAAAGACATGCATCCTCTGATTGACTCGCTCCTGTCTCATCAGGTGCGTGGTATTATTTATGCCGCTCCAGAGGTTGGCGATAACTGGGTATATGTTCAGGAAAACATGAACGGTAATACGCCACCCATAGTGTTTCTCAAGGGAAACCCCGTTTCAGCCCCCATGACCATTTCAATAGATAATTATCATGGTGCGTATCTGGTAACCAAGCATCTTGTCGAGCAGGGCTACAGAAAAATCGCGCATATAACAGGCCCCCTTGACTGGTGGGAAGCACGCGAGAGAAAGCGCGGCTGGCGGCAGGCTCTGGTCGACTCCGGTCTGCCGGTGGACGAACAGGCATGTATCGAAGGAGACTGGTCCTCGGAAAAAGGACTCTATGCATTCAGAGAGCTGAGAGTTCGATTTCCGGAAATGGATGCAGTGTTCGCGGCAAACGACCAGACGGCTCTGGCCGTGCTGCATGAAGCCTGGAGTATCGGGATTTCCGTGCCGCAGGCACTCGGGGTCGCCGGGTATGATAATCTCTCGGAGACCGCCTTTTATACACCACCATTAACGACGATCCGCCAGGATTTTCATGGACTTGGCGATTTGGCTGTACGAAAGATTCTTCAAACCCAGCATGACGCATTTACGACCCATGAAAAGCTGCCGGACACAATCATCTTAAACCCGGAACTCATCACCCGGGCCTCAACGCTTCGCCATTGATTTTTGTGTCGAATTGACTTTCACTGCAAGAATAAACGTTTCGACTTAACAGCATCAGTTACCGCCTGACTGCTGAACCGTCCGGTATCGGGCCTGCAAAACGGAGCGTGTCCCTGGATTATTGGCCAGCGGTGTTTACCGGAAACAACCAGGTGCCACAGAAAAACACTCTTTACAAGCAGAGGTAACTGATAAACAGAAAAGGATAAAATATGAAAATTCGACAACTTGGAAAAAATGGTTTCAACATCGGTGAGATTGGTCTTGGCTGCTGGCAGTTTGGCGGTGATTTCGGCCATATGAAAGAAGATACGGCGTTTGCCATTATGACGACTGCCGTTGCCAACGGCGTCAGCTTTTTTGATACCGCTGATGTTTATGGCACCGGTCGAAGCGAAGAACTGATTGGACGATTCCTGAAAACGTGTCCGGGCCGGGTCACCGTGGCGACCAAGTTCGGGCGTGGTGATGATGTCTATCCCGGCAACTATTCAGAAGAGATGTTGCGACGCAAGATAGAAGGCTCGCTAAAAAGACTCGGCGTGGACAGCCTTGATCTTATCCAGCTGCACTGTGTCCCGACGGAGGTTCTTCGAAGAGCAGAGATATTCGATTGGCTCAGGCGCTGTAAAGAGGAGGGACTTATCAAGCACTTTGGAGCCAGTGTTGAAACCATAGAGGAAGGGCTGCTCTGCCTTGAGCAGGACGGGCTTCTTAGCCTGCAGGTCATCTTCAATATTTTTCGACAGAAAATTGCTCCGGCGTTGTTTCCGGAGGCAAAAGCCAAAGGCGCGGGGATTATTGTCCGTCTGCCTCTTGCCAGCGGATTATTGAGTGGGAAGTTCTCAAAAAACACGACATTTGCAAAAACGGACCATCGGAACTACAACCGGGACGGACAGCACTTTAATGTAGGAGAGACATTTGCCGGCCTGCCTTTCGAAAAGGGTATCGAGTTGACCGAAACGATCAAACAGCTGCTTCCCGGCAACATGTCAATGGCTGAATTGGCTTTGCGCTGGATACTCGACCACGAGGGAGTATCGGTTATCATCCCGGGCGCCAGTTCCCCGGAGCAGGCAAAAGGAAATGCCGCGATATCGGATATCGCTCCCCTCTCCGGGAAACTCCACCGGGCACTCGCTGATTTCTACAGGCAAAGCGTCCATGATCACATCCGCGGTCCATACTGAACATAGACAGGCAAGACGTCCCGCCGAACGGCTCTAACGCAGCGCCCGTTCCTCCCGGGCAATTCCTTGTTGCTGCAGCCGCTGAGCCCCTTGCCTGTCAGGCTTTTGGAGTGCTTGCACAGGCCCCGAAATCCGGCCGAAGGATCCTGCAGGTGCCGTTGCTCAACAAGTCTCATCAGGGCAGGTGTTTGCTGATTCCACTATCATGGCACTATTTTTCCCGCATGAATGTAACCGGCAGCGCTCGTCTGCGTTATGTATGTATAGCCCTCAGTACCGTACCAGCCTGAACATCACGTTCACGAGAGACCTACATACCTAATGGGAGGAAACGATGAAACTTCAGGACTATTTAAAGCGGTTCGCTCTGGTTCCCGCCATCTTGTCGATAGCAGCCTTCAGTTCAATCAGCTTCGCCTCGGTCTATGCCCCGGGCCATGAAACAATCGCCGCGCCCGCAGATGAGCGTATCTACGTTGCCCATCATTTCGGCAACAGGCCGGACGGGCTCGAAGATCCGGAGAACGTTCATGGCGGCGACAACACCCAGAACCCTAATGAGATGACTTACCCCAATGGTGAAGACACCCC
>JAHEMX010000461.1 GCA_024643445.1 Desulfobulbaceae bacterium
ATTGTCATGACCGACGGTTACTACAACGGCGGTGATCCTTACCAGCAGGGGAACTACGACGGAGACGGCAACACGACCTTTGACGGCGGTGTGTATAAGGATGTGATGTCGCGGACTATGGCCGACATTGCCATGTATTACTATGAAAAGGATCTGGCGCCGGGACTTGCCGACCAGGTACCGAAGAACGAGGTGGACCAGAACGCCGGGCAGCACATGGTCACCTATGGAATCGCTTTCGGTGTCCAGGGCACATTGCCTCCCGAACCGCCGGGATCCTGTCCTCCCGCCTGCACCTGGCCGGTAACCGGATCGACCACCAACCCGCAGGGTAGCTTTACCGATCAGCAGAAGATCGATGACTTCCTGCATGCGACGGCGAACGGTCGCGGCGAGTTCTTCACCAGCGCCAGCGCCCAGGAGCTGGTCGATGCCCTGCTGAAGATTAAGAACGACATCGAAGTGAAGACCGGGTCCGGTGCGGCGGTCGGTATTACTCCGTCCGGCCAGTTGAGCACCGAAACCGTGGTCTTCCAGGGAATCTACGATCCGACGAACTGGTCCGGCGATATCAACGCCTATGGCCTGGTCACGCTCAAAGAATTCATTACCGACCAGCAGAAACCGCCGGAACTGCGCGACAACGTGTCGATCGGTGACGTCAAGTCGCCGGCGCTGTGGGCGGCAGGGGATACGATGAAGCTGATCCGGGATTTTGATTCCCAGTGGTGGCACGATGACGGAACGGGGCAGAGCTATATCAGGCAGGTGGTCAGCTATAACGGTACGAATGGCGTCGCCTTTGACCTTCCGGCAAACTCGCTGAGCCCGACGTCAACTGAGCTGACCCGCACCCAGCTCGAATATTTCGGCCCCAATGCCCTGGCAGCCGACGACGCAGCAACGCGCGTCTTGAGACAGGCAAATCAGCTGGCTAAGATTAACTATTTCCGTGGCGATACGAGTAATGAACAGCCCAACGGCTTCGCCTGGCGAGGCAGGGACGGCGAGATTTTCGGCGATTTCATCCATTCCGCGCCGAACCTTGTCTACACAACCGTGCAGACGGCTGGTGACGGTGACGGGATAGATAACGATAAGGACGGTACCGTCGACGAGTTTGGCGAGAGGGAACCGAAACTCCTGGTCGGAGCCAATGACGGGGGTCTGCATGTCCTCAATCCCGATGACAAGGGCAAGGAAATGCTCTTCTACATCCCGGATCTGGTCTTCTCGACGCTCTCCATCCTGACGACCAAGAACCCTGATTACGACCACCACTACTATGTGGACAATACCCTGCATGCCAGGAGGCTGGACGACAAGAATGCCGCGACGGTGGATCCGCTGCTGGCCGTCGGCGGCCTGGGTAAGGGCGGCAAGGGCTATTATGCGCTCAATCTTGGTGCCATTACCGCAGGAACGGCAGAGAGCAGGGCGGCTGATGTTGTCAAGTGGGAGTATCCAAACCCGAACCTGACCGATATGTATGGCGTCTCGCTGCAGGATACCAACGGCTACATGGGCTACAGCTACAGCATGGGCTATATCGTTGCCTCCAACGCCGTTGATGCCGATTACATGGTTGTCTTCGGCAACGGCTACGAGAGTCCGAGCGGCAAGGCGGTCCTGATCATTCTCGGCTTGAATGCTGATGGAACCATCAAATGGCGCAAGGAACTGAATACCGGGGTCGGCAGTCCGACGGTGGATAAGGCTCACGGCACCTGTAACGGGCTCTCCACGCCGGCTATCATCGATGTCAACGGCGACGGGAAATCGGATTACGTTTACGCCGGCGATCTGCTCGGCAACCTGTGGAAATTTGATCTGAGAAACGCGGACAAGGATCTCTGGAATATTCCGTTTGAGGATGGCTCCGGGGTCAAGCAGCCGCTCTTCAAGGCGCAGGGAGCCCTGAACCGTAACGGCAGCGGCTGGGAGTCAACCATCCAGTCAATCACCAACGAACCGGATGTCATCAAGGCCTGTGGCGCCCGCCAGAAGGGCTACCTGGTGCTGTTCGGGACCGGACGTTACCTGCGGGATAAGGAATATGACGATACCACCCCGCAGAGTATCTACGGTATCTGGGACTGGAGTGACGAGTATGCGGTGGCGGTCCAGAAGGACTATTATTACGGTACGCTGGCCTTGCCAAGCGCTGCAGACCCGCTCGACCCGCTGCCGGTGCGGCATCTGTCCCACTTCTCTGGGCTGTCCCTGCAGCAGCAGGTTCAGGTGAGCGGGGCAGCGGATCCCGGCAGTGCCGTCTACCGGATCCTCAGCGCCAAGGAGATGAACTGGTACAAACCGTCCATCCCCATAGGCGAGCACGTCGGCTGGTACTTCGACCTGCCTGGCAATGGCGAACGGATGGTTACCGAGCTGTTTGTTCGGGACGGGACTCTCCGGTTTGTCAGCGTACAGCCATCCGATGCCGTCTGTTCAGGAGGCACGATCTCGGTGATTCACGGCACCCAGGCATGTACTGGCGGCAGAACCCCTGATTCCTACTTCGATATTGACGGCGATGGCGAAGTAACCGCAGCCGACCTGCTGCTGATTGGCGATGGCGGCGGATACGGCGGTGCCTATGGTGGTGGCGGCGGTGGCGGTGGCGGCGGCCAGGGTGTTTCCGTCTCCGGCATCTATGTCCAGGGCATGGCTTACTCGCCGGCCTCTATATCCATCGAGTCGACCGGTACGTCTGTTGATGTCATCTCCGTGTCGGATGCCTCGCTGAAAACGACAATCACCAAGGACGAAAAGCGCGGTATTGTAAACTGGCGTGAGATCGAATAGCCAGCCAGGGATATAAATGATGCATATGAACAATTGTGGAAAAAAACACCTGAAGGGTACAATGGCCGGACAGTCATTGATGGAGGAGCTATGAAACGGCTGAACATTGGTTACATTGCGGCAATCTTTCTCTTTACCCAGGTGGCGATAGCTCATGCTGCGCCATTGCCGATAAAGGAGCTGACCGGAGATGACGCCCCGAATACCGTTATCGGCTGGGTAGTGCGTCTCGATCTGGACAGGGGCGAGATGGTCGTCGGTGATACCCCATACCGTTTTACGGATGATACCGTTTACCTGTCGGAGGATAACAAGCCGGTAGACAAGTCCAGCTTTACGGAGGAGTCGACGGTACGCTACCTGGCGGAAGACAGGAATATCCTGGCCATCTGGCATATATCAGGCCTGGATGACGATTACCGGCCAAAACCGGGAAATGCGGAAGATACGAAAGCGGCACCTGAAATAGCGCCCCGGATGAGCAAGCCGTCGAAACTCGACGGGGTGATAAAGAAGCAAAACGGCGTCTGGACCAACTAGCGGTTTCTTTTACTGAAACTGCAAGAAAAGCCGCCTGCTGACTGCAGCAGGCGGCTTTTTGTCATGATTTTATTGCCTCGAAACCAATGGCGGAAATCGCTTTTTCGACCGTCTCGAAGGGTACCGATCCCTCAAAACACGCCTCACCCTTGTCGAGGTTGACACTCACCGCTGAAATTCCCTGTATCCCTTCAAGCGCTTTTTTCGTTGATGCCACG
>JAHEMX010000041.1 GCA_024643445.1 Desulfobulbaceae bacterium
GCCTCTTCGCCTCATGGTCAGCAAACAGCTGCAGGGCAAACAAGGCCTCGGACGGATTAACAATCAGCAGCGCACGCCTGGGCAGCGGAGGCTCCTTGCGCCCCTGCCGGGGATGTATCAGTATATCAGGATCGGGCTGTTGTGCATAAGTCATCGCATATCACCACCATTATCGGTTGTCCACTCCCCACCGTCGTCACTCTACTATTATAAGCTGCGTTCCCACAACGCAAAAAGGCCGCAGATCTCTCTGCGGCCTTTTCCCACCCTCCCGGTTTGAAAGGTGAAAAGCTGAACCCGTATCTAAAATCCGGCTAATGCTTTGAGCGGGTTTGCATAGAGAAGAATCAGTGAGATGACAAGGCCATAAATCGCAATAGACTCGGCAAGGGCCATACCAAGAATCATGAAAACCATCAGTTTCGGCTGTACTTCAGGGTTTCGGGCCAGACCCATGGTGGCGCCCTGACCAACGGAACCGATACCAATTCCGGCCCCAAGTCCGGCAAGACCGATAGAGAGTGCTGCTGCAACACACGTCAACGCTAAAAAGATATTTCCTTCCATTTTCTTCTCCTTGTTAAATGAAAATTTGTTTGGCCTTCTTCCTTTTTATTTCAAAACCGCACTCCATCCGGAGCAAAAGTCCTTCAGCTGCTTAATGGGCATGATCCTGGGCCTGTCCAAAGTAGACAACGGACAGCAGCACGAACACCATGGCCTGGACCAGGGATACCAGGACGCCGAGCATCATGATCGGCAGCGGGGCAAAGAATGCACCGGCCAGCATGAACAGAATAGCGAGCAATGTCTCTTTGGCATAGATATTCCCGAACAGACGAACGGAAAGTGACACGAGGCGGGCAAGATTACTGATGAGCTCAATGGGCAGCATCAGCGGAACCAGCCACCACATCGGCCCCATGAAGTGTTTGTAGTAACTCAATCCATGCTCGCGAATACCGATAAAATGATGGGTCAACCAGACAATGATGGTCAACGCCAGGGTCGTATTGAGGCTGGCGGTCGGAGACATGAAGCCGGGGATCAGACCTATCAGGTTGGCCACGGCGATGTAGAGTGCGAAGGTGGCAAGCATCGGAAAAAACTGATCGGCCAGTTTGCGCCCCATATTTTCGACAAAGAAATCATCCATTCCGCCGATGACCATCTCCCAGAAGTTCTGTCCTTTGCCCGGCACCATCTCCAAATCACTCAGGGTCAGCTTGGCAACGATAAACAAAAACGCCATGACCAGCCACGTATAGGTCATGTAGGGTTCACACAATTGTTCCAGAAGCGTGTGCCCGACAGGACCGTGCGGCACCGGCAGACCCAATTTCTCCAGAATGATGGAAATGAACAATATCGGATGTTCCATAACCCTTTCTTACCTCCTGCTAAAGTAGTATCTCCACACCACACCTAAAGCCGAAACAGTGATGGTGAATACAATCGTTGTCAGCCCCAGGATCATCCCGAAGATATTGATGTTGCCGATGGTGATTAAAAACAGCAACACCAGCCCGATCAGGAAAATCCGAAGCCAGAACTTTACAATAAAACCCTTTTTACCCTCTTTAAGCCGGTCCTTGTCGGAGTGTTGCTCACGTTCTCCAGCAAGCGAGTCGAAAAAAACCGTCACATCCCGGTAGGAGAACCAGAAGCTGACAACGGAGATAACCCCGCCAGCCAGAACCGCCCAGGCAAAAGACCATGAACCCAGCATCCATGATCCTGCCGCCAGGACAATCAGGTAAACCCAGCTCAAAACGAGCATCTTTTTAAGGGATAGCGACTCTTGCACCGTTATTTTTCTTCGTCCGACTTATCCTCCATGTTTTTACTCGAACGCCAGAGGATATCAAGCAGACTCTTAAAACCGGCGGCTATCCCGAAGGCCAGGCCGATAAAGGTAAACCAGGGAGCGGTGCGGCCGTCAAACACCTTCTGATCCAGGAGAATTCCTGCACCCAGACCGATAAAAATGGCAGCGACAAAAGTGATGCCGATATGCCCGTAAGTGCCAAGAAGAAACATCATCTCTTTCTTGTAATCGGACATCCCTATCACCGCCTGCAACACTGGTTTTCACACGTCTAATTTCAAAGCGTTTGGTAGCACGCCTCCCTACCAAAGTCAATGGATTTTTTACTTATCCAGTATTTTTTTGAATGACCATTCAGTCATTTTCTCCAGTTTTTCCAGGTCATTTACGCCATGTGCGGACGATATAAAAGCCACCTCGAACTGCGAGGGTGCGAGATAGATTCCCTGCGACAACATATTCCGGTAATGTTCGCCGTAACGCTTTGTATCGGCAGTCATGGCTGATTCGAAATCATTGACTGGCTGCGAGGTGAAAAACCCTGTCATCAACGAACCCACACTGTTTAAAACAACATCAATGCCGCAACGCGAGGCCGCCGCCCGAAGCCGATCCGCACATTCAGCTGCCTTCTGGTTGAGATCATCATAAAAGCGGGGCTGCTGCAACAGCTTTAACATCGCTATTCCCGCAGCCATAGCCAGCGGGTTCCCGGACAGGGTCCCGGCCTGATAAACCGGCCCGTCGGGGGCAATCTGATCCATGATCTCGGCCGAACCGCCGTAGGCGCCGACAGGAAGTCCCCCGCCGATGATCTTACCCAGGCAGGTCAGGTCCGGTTTGATGCCGAAATAGTCCTGGGCTCCACCGAGCCCGAGGCGGAAACCGGTGATGACCTCGTCAAAGATCAGCACGATACCGCGCTTGGCCGTCAAGCTGCGGATCTTCTGCAGAAAGCTTAGATCGGGTATAACACAGCCCATATTGCCGGCTACCGGCTCAATAATCAGACAGGCGATATCAAGCGATTCATCCGTCAGGGTTTTTTCCAGGATAGCGCTATCATTATAGGGTATTGAAATTGTATTCCTGACGATATCCTCAGGAACGCCTGGGCTGCCCGGAATACCAAGTGTTATCACTCCCGAACCGGCCTTAACCAGAAAGGAGTCGGCGTGGCCGTGGTAGCAGCCATCGAATTTGACGACCATACTCCGTCCGGTGTACCCCCGTGCCAGACGGACAGCACTCATGGTTGCCTCGGTACCGGAATTAACGAAACGTACTTTCTCAATCGACGGAACCGAATCGACGACCATCTCGGCGAGCGTAATCTCGGATGGGGTTGGTGCGCCGAAGCTGGTGCCGCCCACGGCCGTTTTCTGCACGGCATCGATCACCGCCGGATGCGCATGACCGGCAATCATTGGTCCCCAGGAACAGACAAAATCTATATACTCGTTTCCATCCACATCGAAAATCGCCGATCCCTGCGCCCGTTCGATAAAAAGCGGATCACAGCCGACCGAACGACATGCTCTCACCGGGCTGTTCACGCCGCCGGGAATCACCTTCCGGGCGCGATCAAACATCTTTTTTGATTTACTGGTTGTCATCCTTTTCCCCCTGCTCCAGGCAGTCACTACAACCTTTAATCTTATAAAAATAACCCACATCCCTGCAAGAAAGCGGCTTATGCGCGACCACCAGATAGCCGTTTGCGCCCTTCAGGTCCGGCCACTATATCACGCTGAGGTTTTCACTGTCAAACCCGAGAATCGTCTCTTGATCTTTACTTTTTCATGCACACAGTAGTTTGCACCTAAAGACCGGGCATCTCTGGTCAAGCCAACATTTTGCTTGTCAGCGTGTAGAGCAGAAGGTAAAGTAGTGCTTTGTTAAATTTTTCGTTTTTTAGCCGCTAAGCGGTTGAATAAGAAAGATAAAATTAATTCCAAAGGAGAGTTGAAATGACAAGCGATAAAGTCAAGCAGCTCAATGATGCCGATTTCGATACCGCCATACAATCCGATCAGCCCACCCTGGTGGATTTCTGGGCGCCCTGGTGTGGCCCCTGTAAAGCGATCGGCCCTGTTGTAGAAGAACTTGCCGGGGAATTTGCCGGCAAGGTTTCCATCGCCAAGATGAATGTCGATGATAATCCGGTCATTCCCGGCAAATTCGGCATCCGTGCCATACCGACCCTGATCGTGTTCAAAAACGGTGAAGTTGTAGACCAGGTTACTGGAGCCGTCGGTAAATCGCAGCTTGTTGAACTGATCAACAAGGCGCTCTAGGGACGAGCAGAGAGCTGCCGTCTCTCATCTTATAACGGGTCTAATTATTTACTGAAACGAACACAGCAGCGTTTAGGTGTATCTTATATCATGGGAAAAGACCATTACGAACTGATCATTCTCGGCGGCGGACCAGCAGGACTCACGGCCGGACTGTATGCGTCCCGGGCGCGAATCGACCATGTCCTGATCGAAAAAGGCGCCCCGGGCGGGCAGGTGCTCTCTACAGACTGGGTTGACAACTACCCTGGCTTTCCGGAAGGACTTTCAGGATTTGACCTGATGGAAAAGATGACCAGCCATGCCAAGCGCTTCGATGTCAACATCCTGACAAAAGAAGTCGTCTCCATTGATCTTAATGATCAGGTCAGCAAGAAAATTATTTTTGCCGATGATTCGGTCATAACCTGCGATGCTCTCATTATCTGCACCGGTGCCAGCCCCAACAAGCTTGGCGTGCCAGGCGAAGCCGCGTTGTCCGGCAAAGGGGTTTCCTATTGTGGCACCTGTGATGCTCCCTTCTACCGTAACATGCATGTGGCGGTCATCGGGGGCGGCGATACCGCGGTAGAGGAGGCGGATTATCTCACCCGATTTGCCCGTAAGGTGACGATCATTCACCGCCGGGATGAACTGCGGGCGACCAAAATACTGCAGGAGGTGGTCTATGCAAACAAGAAGATTGACTACATCTGGAACAGTCGGGTAATCGCCATAGAGGGTGAAAAAGAGGTCGAGCGGCTGCAGCTGGTGGATAATGACGGTAACACATCGAGTTTTGACGTGCAGGGTGTCTTTATTCTGATCGGTATTACACCGAACAATGCTTTGCTGCCGTTGGAGAAGCTCAACGCCGACAAATGGGGTTTCATCCAGACCGACACGGAAACGCGGACCGTTGTGCCCGGCGTATTTGCCGCAGGGGATATCAGAAGCAAGCTGATGCGTCAGGTCGTCAATGCCTGCGGGGAAGGTGCCAATGCGGTTATCGCAGCGGAACACTATCTAAAGAGCAAAAGCTCATAGACACAGCTCCTCTTACCTATGCGAACAAACGTTCAGTTCAAAAACATGGCCCATGGATCCAAGGCACTGCTCCATCCTCGTGTGACCTGGGCCCTGCTGGCCCTGCTGGCCTTTGCCGCCCTGCCCGGATGCACCTCGATAAAAGAAACCTTTGGCTTCGACAACAAAAAAGCTGAGGTGTATCTTCCGGCCGAACAGCTCATCATGAAAGGCATGGATGAATACAACGTTGGCACCTACTACCTGGCACTTGATTATTTCAACGAGATTCTGGACCGCTATCCATTCAGTCCACAGGCACCGCTGGCCGAGTTGAAGGCGGCTGATTCAAACTATTATATGGAGCGCTACGTCGAGGCATTGGCGCTTTACAAGGAATTCGAAGACAGGCATCCCACGAACGAGGCCTTGCCCTACGTGATGTACCAGAAGGGTATGTGCAGTTACAAACGAATTGACCGTATCGACAGGGATATCACCGGTGCTGAGGAATCGATCAGGGCATTTGAGGAACTGCTTCGGGCCTACCCCGATTCCCCTTACTCGGAAGAAGCGCGAGCCCGGATCAAGGCGGCCAATGAATTCCTGGTAAATCACGAATTTTTTGTCGTCAAGTTCTACCTCAGAACCGAGCGCTACACCGAAGCGGAAACACGGCTGAAGTACGTCCTCGCCATGTATCCTGATTCGAAAATTGCTCCCCGGGCTCAGGAACTGCTTGATCTTGTACAGGCTGGGACCCCTCCCACATCAGGGCTTGCCGACTGGTTCACTGGTTTGTCGATGCCCAGTTGGACGGATTTTACCGGCTGGATCAAATAATACCATATCTGACGACCGACACGGGGGAGCTCCCGCTCAGCGCACCGCCAGTGACAGCTCAATCCATAGTGACGCTTTCCAGCTGCAGCCATTCCTTGCCAAGCGACATTTCCATGGCCCTGACCGGACAGATGAGCACACATTGGCCGCAGCCGGTGCATTTGTCAGGGTCAAAAAGTACGGCCATATCCTCGCGACGGACATAGAGAGCTTGTACCGGGCATATGCCGGTGCAAGCACCGCATTCAAAGCACCGCTGTTCATCCCGCCGTACCCTCGTGGCCAGCCGCTCGATCCCGACCCCGAGACCCTCAAGATAAGCGAGGGCTGCTCTGACATTATTTTTTGCACCCTTCAGCTCCAGGATCATTACCCCCTCCCGTTCCGGCAGGATGTCGGCCCTGAGGATATTTACTTCAACTTCATGTTCTTTGATCAGATGGTAAATAATGGGCCTGTCACAGGTGTCCTTGGGAAAACGGAAAAAATAAATTCTCGTATACACGGCACTACCTTCCTGTTTTAATCTGTTGAGGGGATTCGTATTATGGTATAAGCCCCATGCGGTTATATGGGATAGAGTGCAGCCCACCCATCTGTTTCGGTGGCCGATTGTAACAGAATCCTTCCTTATCGTAAATACGGACGAGCTCTTTACCTTGCAACTTCTTCGTGATATTCTGCTTGAGCCATCCGGAAATGCACCCGCAGCGCGATGAAACGTATCAGAAATATGAAACACTCTCTCAACCAGAATGTGTAATCACCATGAACCACGATTATCTTGAAAACCTGCTCAAGGGCATCAGTGCCGGCACCGTTTCCGTTGCCGATGGCCTGCAGAGCCTGAAACACTTTCCGGCAGAGCCGATAGAGGATGCCTGTATCGACCATCAGCGCCTGCTTCGAACCGGAATCCCCGAAGTCATCTACGGTGAATCGAAAAGTTCGGATCAGGTCATAAGTATTGCCCGGGCCATGCTCGCAAAACCGGGACCGCTGCTGGCAACCCGCATCAGCGATGAAAAGGCTGCGCTGATTTGCACAGAGCTGCCAGAACTCACCCACCACCGGCAGGCTCGCATGCTCACCGGTCCCACGCCTGCCATAAATCGGGAAACCGTCAGGGGCGATATATTTATTATCTGTGCAGGCACCTCCGACCTGGCGGTCGCAGAAGAGGCCCGCGTCACCGCAACGACTCTGGGACACCCGGTGCAAACCATCTATGACGCGGGTGTTGCCGGACTTCACCGGCTTCTCTCAAAACAGGACCTCTTCTCCACCGCTTCGGTGATCATCGTTGCCGCCGGCATGGAAGGAGCACTGCCCAGCGTCGTTGGCGGACTGGTAAGCTGTCCGGTAATCGGCGTGCCGACCTCTGTCGGCTATGGTGCCGGCATAGGTGGCTTTGCAGCCCTTCTGGGTATGCTCAACAGCTGCTCTCCGGGTGTTGCCGTTGTCAATATCGATAACGGGTTTGGGGCAGCCTGTATGGCCGCCGCCATTAACAGGAACCGATAAATGGACCATTTCAGCCCGCCGAGGTGAAAAAAGGTATTGTTTATCAGATAAACTGTCTGCGAAACCTTGCAAGATTCGGGCATTCCGGTATAATCGCGAAGCTGGCTGCAGACGTACAAGTCGACTGCGTTACTCTATCCTCCTGGGAACCATATGAATACATCAATCAAACTTAAAATTGCTCTGCTCTCTTTTCTGGTTGTACTGGCTATTGTCACCATCGTACCATCATTTTACGCGGGAACTCCGTCCTGGTGGAAACAATACATGGCACCGGAAGGGTTGCGCCTCGGCCTTGACCTGCAGGGCGGCATGCACCTCGTATTGCAGGTTAATCTTGAAAAAGCCCAGGAAAACACCCTCGAACTTGCCGCTAATGATCTGAAAGATGCCCTCGCTGAAAAATCAATCAGTGCGGTTCAGACCATCGCCAACGATAAGAAAACGATCACCTTCACTCTGCCGAACGCCAGTGCGGTGGATAATGTCCGTGCCATTGTTGAAGATGGATTCAAAGACGATCTCAATATCAGCGTTGAAGCCAAAGAAGGCAGTTTTCCCCGCATTATCCTGGCCCTGAGCAAGGAAAAGATTGACTATATTCAAAATAACGCCGTCGCCCAGTCCCTGGAAATCATCCGGAATCGCATTGATCAGTTTGGTGTAGCCGAACCGGTCATTATCCGGCAGGGCGCCGATGAGATTGTTATCCAGCTCCCCGGTATTCGCGATCCTGAACGCGCCCTCAAATTGCTGGGAGACACCGCGCAGCTGGAGTTCAAGCTTGTCGCCGAGACTGAGGGTATCAATCTGGACAAGCTTATTGCCCAGGCCGGAGAATCAGGAAAGTGGTCTGGGAAATGGCAGGATAACGAAGAAGTTAGAAAGCTCAACCAGTTCCTGGGCAGCACCCTGCCGGCCAATACCGCCGTCTATTTCGAGAAGCTCACAGACAAGCAGACCGGCATCGAATCATCCCGTCCCATCCTCCTGGAAACCAAGGTCCTTATGACCGGAGATATGGTGAAGAATGCCCAGGTCCGCGTTGGCGGCACCTTCAACGAGCCCTATGTCAGTCTCGATCTGACGTCAAGGGGAGGGAAGGTATTCGGCACGCTGACCGAAAAAAATGTTGGCCGACGCATGGCCATCGTGCTGGACGGCATCGTCAAGTCGGCACCGGTCATCCGGGAAAGGATTCTCGGAGGCTCCGCTCAGATATCGGGCAGTTTCACCCATGAAGAAGCCTCGGACCTGGCAATCGTCCTGAGGGTCGGGGCGCTGCCGGCTCCGGTGGACGTTATTCAGAACCTAACGGTCGGCTCGACCCTTGGCCAGGATTCCATCAAAAAAGGACTGACCTCCGGTATCTTCGGATCCCTGATGGTTATTGCCTTCATGATCATCTATTACCGTTTGTCCGGCATCATCGCCAATTTCGCCCTGGCCCTCAATATTCTTTTTCTCTTTTCAGGACTGGCGATTCTCAATGCCACCCTGACGATGCCGGGTATTGCCGGAATCGTGCTCTCCATCGGTATGGCTGTTGATGCCAATGTTCTGATATTTGAACGAATGAGAGAGGAGTACAGTCTCGGGAAATCGGTGCGCTCGAGCATCGATAGCGGATTCGGCAAGGCCTTGTGGACCATTGTCGACTCCCAGGTGACCACCCTTATCACCGCACTGGCACTTTTCCTCTTTGGTACCGGACCGATTAAAGGGTTTGCCGTCACCCTGTCCCTGGGTATTATTTTCAACCTCTTTACCGCCTTATTCTGCTCACGGCTCGTATTTGACACCCTCACCGGCAGACATCTCATCAAGAAACTCCGCTTCATGCAGTTTACCACAAAGCCCCATATCGACTACATGCGGATCAAGAACATTACCTTCACCGTCTCCGGGATCTTCGTTCTCATCGGTTTGATAGCTCTTGTGCAGGTCGCCCGCGGTACTGCCAACATGGGAGTCGATTTTTCCGGCGGGTCGCTGCTGCAATACCAGGCCCAGCAGCCCTTTTCCATGGCCGAAGTGAGATCCGCTTTTAGTCGCAATAACATGGAAGGGATTGATCTCCAGGAAGTCGAAAACGAGAACCGCCTGATTATCAAGGTCAAGAAATCGGAGGCGGTAGTCGCCAATCTTGGTGATCAGGTAATACAGGTGCTGTCCCGTGAACTCGGAGATAAAGGCTTTGTCTTTGAGAGCCAGTCCGAGATCGGCTCAAGCGTCAGTGCGGTCTTGAGAAACAAGGCCATTCAGGCGATCCTGATATCGCTCGCCGGGGTTATTGTCTATCTGGCCTTTCGTTTCAACCTGAGTTTCGGCCTTGCAGCTGCGGCGGCAACCTTCCATGACGTTCTGGTCGTTCTCGGGATATGCTGGCTGCTCAATGTTGAGATCACCCTGCTCATCGTCACCGCACTGCTCACCTTGGCAGGCTACTCCCTGAACGACAGTGTTGTCATCTTTGACCGGATCAGGGAGAATATGAAAAAGAAAGAGACATTCAACCTCTCTTCAGAGATTATCAATGACAGTGTAAATCAGGTCATTGGCCGTACCATTGTGACGTCCCTGACCGTGGCCATGGTTCTCCTGGCAATGGTTATCTACGGTGGATCTGTTATCCATGATTTTTCTTTTTCACTGCTCATCGGCGTCGTGGTCGGAACCTACTCTTCCATATTTATCGCCAGTCCGCTGGTAACCTTATGGAAACGTGCGTGAGCGTGGGACCATGGCCCAGCAGAAACTGCCCGATCAGGTGGTGCGAATCGGTCCGGATGAGTCGTTTGCCTTTTCGTGCCACCGGCAGATTGCCTGCTTTACCCGTTGCTGCCGCGAACTGGAACTGGCCCTGAGTCCCTATGACGTGCTGCGATTAAGAAAGGCAACCGGGCTTCATTCCAGCGAACTCCTGGAAAGATACCTTATTGCCGAGCAGCATCCCGAAGACATTTTCCCCCGCTTCTACCTGAGCATGGTGGATGACGGCAAGGCGAGCTGTGTCTTTGTTTGCGAGCAGGGATGCACGGTTTACCAGCATCGTCCCGGTGCCTGCCGGTCGTATCCGCTGGGCAGAGCTGCCAGCCGGGAAAAAGAGCGGCTGGATGTTTTCTTCGTTCTGCTGCATGAGCCGCACTGCCTCGGTTTTGCCGAGCATACCATCCAAACCGTGAGCAGTTTTAGCCACTCACAAGGCCTTGAACCCTATAATCGATTCAATGACCTGTTCACCAGCATCACCCAGCATGAAAAGATCCGCCAGGGTTTGCGTCCCCGTCCTGACCAGGTACAGGCATATACGCTGGCTCTCTATGATATCGATACCTTTCGGACCCGCCTTCAGGAAGGCGCTCTAGCGGGCCGGGAGAATGCTCCCGAGACCATTTTCAGCGATGACGAGGAGCTGCTTGGGTATGCATTGAAGTGGGTGGAAGAGGAAATCTTCTCCACCCGGTGAGGCAATCACCCTGCACCAAAGACTAAAAGAGAAAGAGACTCCCTCAGGCTACCCGATGCTCAGACTGGTTGTATTTGATTGTGACGGCGTCATGTTTGATTCACGGGAGGCAAACAGGATCTATTATAACGATCTGCTTTCAGCCTTTGATTTTGGGCCAATGGATGAGACGGAATTAACGTATGTACATATGCATAATGTTACTGATTCCGTTAACTTTATATTCAGGAATCATCACCGCCAGAACATGACAGAGGTGCATAAATACCGAGCTGAACTTGATTATACCCCCTACCTGTCCCAGATGATTCTGGAACCTGATCTTGTCACGTTTCTGGACAATATCCAGTCCTGCTGCAAGCTCGCCATCTCGACAAATCGTTCAACAACAATGCGGCCGCTGCTGGAGCGGTTTGGACTGAGCCGTTATTTTCAGATGGTTGTGACATCACTGGATGTAAAAAACCCGAAGCCGGCTCCGGATGCACTGCTCGACATTCTGGCCTTTTTTGGTTGTCCGGCCTCAGATGCCATCTATATCGGGGATTCGGTTGTTGATCGGCAGCACACGGCCGCGGCCGGTGTTTCATTGATTGCCTTTAAAAATCCGAAACTCCCTGCCGAATATCACGTCAACAGTTTCACCGAGATTCTGCAACTGCCTCCATTCGTGCGATCATAGAAGCCGGCAACGTGTTTCTTTTGGTCTGCGGATCCTGACCACAATCAAGCTCTCATCAAAACGAGGCGCGAGCTTCATCCACCCGCTGTACACCTTCCATCAGCAGCGCGTTGAAATCTGCGATTTCTGCCGCTTTCATCTGGGCAGGGGAGAGCCCTGAGTGAAACGTATAGGAGCCTTCCTTTTCCGCCAGCACTGCATAGACGGCGTCACGGCTGGCAAGCCCGTTACAGGAGGCCTTGACAATGCGCCCTTCGCGAAAGGCTACCCGGGCATCTTTGCCGGGAAAGGTGAAGCTCAGAACGCCGGTCTTCTGGTGCATATGAAGGATCTGGAAGATCTCGGACGGCTCCATTTCCGTTAATCGACCCTGCATTGATGAATCAAAATCATCCAAGCGTGCCTTATTCGCCAATACCAGACGCCGGGCCAGCAGTTGTGAAAGATAAAGCTGGACAGACGGTGATGCTTCTATAATCTGGCTGAGAAACTCACCGCTGACAGCAACAACGGTCGTCTCGGTAAAACCAGTCACCGTTGCCCCGGCTATATTGCCGGTAAAGTAACTCATCTCGCCGCAAAGCTCGCCGGGACCAAGCTTGGTGATATGCACCGGTCCATCATCGACACTGAGCTCCCCGGATAAAACCAGGAAGATATCGAGATTCCGTTCTCCCTTCTCGATGAGCGTCTGGCCGATTTCAATTTTTTCCTCTCGGAAAAAATGCATCATTCCCTTGAGCTGTTCAGTAGCTATGGTGCGAAAAAAGGGACAACCTTTTATTTTGTCGAGGAGTTCCTGCTCCTCCTGTCTCAGCTCAATCTTTTTTTCCGGTTTCGTCGTGCTGTCCGATACAGACGTGACTCTGAACTTGATCAAACCGCTGCAGCCGCTGCAAGAATAGAGGGTTGAACAATCCTGTCCATTACCCGTACCAGTTTCAGTCAGAAGCGTAAAAAGCAGTTCGGTCATCTCGCGCACAAGAATCAGACAGGCTTCCTTTTTCCCGGGAGGTGAAAAGGCCTGTCCCGTCAACAAAAATTGCTCACCGGCCCGATAAAGGGGGCAATTGTTCTCTTCTATGATTTCAAATTCGGCTTTAAATGATTGCATCTTTAGATGAAGGATAATTTCGGCTACAGTTGGATGAACGGTACGGTTTTTCAAGATCCTCCCATAATTATATCTATTCGGTTCCTCTGATCCAGAACTTTCTTTGCGACAATCATTTTTCTTCTGCACGTCGCCACATCCTGCCAGAACCTCTTTATCAGTTATCTTTTTAGTTGATATTTCATTTTTTTTTTGTGTTGTTTCCAGAAGTTGATATAATGAAAGACGGGTGTTCTTCCTTTTCTATCAACTTGTCGGTACGCATTCATGGCTACAGCTACAAAACAGCTCGAGGCGATCTATCGGGAAATCTCGCAACGATTTTCAGAGCATGATCTCATCAGTGTTACACCGCTTGACGGCGAGCCACCCGAGAAGTACGAAATTACCTATCGGATCATTGGTGTATACAAAGACGGATCGGGCAAGATCCTGGAAAAAGACTCGCACACGATCACCATCAACATCCCCTTTGGTTTCCCTCATTTTCCACCCAGCTGTAAACCCAAAAGCGATCTTTTTCATCCCGATTTCGACCCCGCCGCAATCTGTATTGGTGAATTCTGGGCCAAGGACCGCTCCATCAGCGACCTGATTTTTTATATCGGCACCATGATTTCAGGCAGGGCTTTTTCAACCGACAACGCGTTTAATG
>JAHEMX010000042.1:0-8121 GCA_024643445.1 Desulfobulbaceae bacterium
TTCGTGATTTCTCCGGGGAGGCGGAGCAGTCTGATGATATAACTATGCTCTGCTTACGTTTCAACAGCAGGTTTCAGGAAAGCGGCAGACGAAAAGGGGACCGCCCGTCGTCTGGTGATTCCGGCCGCTGAGGTGAAAGAACGAGCTTTTCGATGAGTTTCGGCAGTGGATGCAGCCGCCAACGTATATCCGGGCAGGACTGCAGATCAACCGCCCTTATGCGTGAGACGATGTCAGGGCGATATCTCTTCGGGGTGCAAAGATGACCAGAAGCAAATTCCAGGATATGTTCAAAAAGGATGTCCCTATCACCAAACGTCCCCTGTTCTCCTGGCTCAGGTCTGCAGGCTGGTCGCTCCAACTGCTCCTCGTCGTCCTCATCGTGATCACGGTGGCTGCACGGGTAATTCCGCTGGAAATGCAGAAACGGCTTGTCAATCAGGCGATCTCTCATAAAAACATACAGCTTCTGCTCACTTACAGTTTGATTTTTCTTGCTGCGGTCCTTGTGGCCAGTGGCATCAAATACCTGATCACCCAGATCCAGAACCGCATTTCCCAAAAAGTGCTGGCCGAGATACGCAAAGACCTCTACGCCCATATTCTTACCCTGCCGCTGAACTACTTCAGGAAAACGCCGCCCGGCACGCTTGTGTCTGCGCTCGTCACCGAGGTCGCGCCGACCGGAGATCTGATCGGGATGGCCCTGGCGGTCCCGCTGATCAATATCCTGACCTTTGTCGCCTTTATCGGCTACCTGCTCTACCTGAACTGGGCTCTGGCCCTGATCTCCATCAGCGTCTACCCGTTTACCATGTATATCGTTCCCAAACTGCAGATGCGCTCGAACAATGCCAACAAGGAGCGGGTGAAGACCACGCGCGATCTGTCGGGGGTCATTACCGAGACGATAACCGGCATCAACGAGGTGCATGCGAACGGGGCCTTTGCCATCGAGAACAGGAAATACGGGGCCTACGTCGATAAGCTCTTTGAAATCCGTATTATCTGGAACATCTATAAGGAGGGGGCCAAAATAGTATCGAATTTCAGCAACAATCTCGGGCCGTTCCTGATCCTGCTCGTGGGCGGGTATCTGACCATCAAAGGGCGGATGGATCTGGGCGGACTGATGGCCTTTCTCGCGGCAAACGAAAAGCTGTTTGATCCCTGGAGAGAATTGATGGATTTCTACCAGATCTACCAGGATGCCAGCGTGCGTTACAAGCAGACGATGGAGTTTCTCGATGAGACACCCGAATTCGTCGCTTTTCCGAAGAACCGGCCGGTGCTCGATCTGGCCGGTACCGTGCGGGCGGAACAGCTCGATTTCATCGTGGACGGCAATGTCCAGCTTCTCAAGGGTGTCAACCTCGATCTCAAGGCCGGAGAACACCTCGCGCTGGTCGGGTTTTCCGGGTCCGGGAAATCGACGCTTGCCAAATGTCTCGGCCAGATGTACACGCCCACCGGCGGCAGGGCCCTGATCGGGGATATGGACGTAACCACCCTGTCCAAGCTTGATGTGGCCCGCAATGTTTCGGTAGTTTCCCAGGCCCCTTACATTTTCAGCGGGACGATCCGGGAGAACCTGCGCTATTCGGTTAACGCCATCAACGAGAGCCCTGTTGAAGGCATCAAGAAGACGGAGCCAAGCCTCGACGAGGAGATTGCGGTACTTCAGCAGTGCGGCATCTTTGTCGATGTCCTGCGCTTTGGCCTCGGCGCGGCACTGAGCCCGGGCAATGTCCAGCGCATGGGGCCGAAGATCATCCGGATTCGTGACAGCTTCCGGGATGAATTCGCCGAGCAGCTGGGTGGTAGCGTGGAGTTTTTTGACGAAACGAAATACCTGGAATTCTCGAGTGTTGCGGAAAACCTCATCTTCGCCAGCACGGACCGGCAGAGTTATGCAACCGAGCGCCTGGCCGACAATGCATTCGTGCGTGCTTTCCTCGGTCGCCAGGGGCTGCTTGCCGGCCTCTACGCACTGGGCGCAAGCCTGGTCAGGCAAAGTGTCAGCGCGCTTGGCACCGGTGATGGCGGTAGTGAATTTTTCTCGGAGTCACCGGTTCAGCCGGATGAGCTTAAGCAGGTGCGTAAAGTTGAGCGAAAGCTCGAACGATCAGGGCTTGATGAGCTTGACGATGATGACAAAAAAATGCTTCTTTCCCTCGTTTTTCGTTTCGTGCCGGGCATACACCGCCTGCATAAGCTGCCCGAGGCAGCCCGGTTCATGATCCTGGAAGGGAGAAAGGGGTTTCGTCGCCAGATCCAGGAGAAAAAGGACACGCGTTTCTCCTTTTATAAGCGCAGCGAATACCTGCATGACCAGTCAATCATGGCAAATATCCTGTTCGGAAAAATCACCACGAGTGATCCGGAAATACAGGAAACGTTCTCACAGCTGATAGTTCAGCATCTGATAAATGAAGATCTGCTTGAAGAGATTGTGGACATCGGCCTCAACTTCCAGGTCGGTTCCATGGGCGACAGGCTCTCAGGCGGGCAGAAACAGAAGCTGGCTATTTCCCGGGCCTTTTTGAAACCGGCCCCGGTGATCATCATGGACGAGGCGACGAGTGCTCTGGACAATAAGTCCCAGGCCAGGATACAGCGGCTTATCGAACGCCGCTGGAAGGGTAGAAACACCTTGATAAGCGTTGTTCATCGTCTTGATATCATAAAGAAATTTGACAAGGTGGCGGTCATGAAGTCAGGCGAGATCGTCGAGATCGGGCCCTATGGCGAGCTCATGGAACAAAAAGGTAGTCTCTATCAACTGGTGACGGGAAACAAGTGATGCCGGAGCGGATTATCAGAACGAAGCTGGTGCTCGGAGTGGAAATGTCCGCCCTGAAAGACCTGGAGGCGGGCCTGGACTCCTTCCGGCAAAAGGCCGGACTTGCAAAACGGGATTATTTCCATATCCGTCTGGCGCTTGATGAACTGGTAACCAACAGCGTCTCGTACGGGTTCAGCAGCGGAGTTGGCAGCGGTATCATGATCGAGATCGCCCTGCTGCCCGATAATGTTTGCGAGATCCTCTACAGTGACGATGCTCCCCGCTTTGATCCTCTGAGTCATACTGTCGCGCCGGTCAGGAGCAGTATCGAGGAGGCCAGTGTCGGCGGCTTCGGCATATCGTTTGTGAAACAGATGATGGACGAAGTGAGCTACTGCTATGAAAACGGCAGAAACATGATTAAAATGAAGAAAAACGTGGCTGCGATCGGTACCTGAAGCGCAGTCCATAATTAGAGTCTGAGGAACCGTTATGGAACTTATCTGGTCAGATAGCAACGGCATGCATGTGCTCGAGGTGTCCGGTAGTCTCGATTCAAATACCGCTCCCGAGATGATTCAATCCATCGAAACCTGCCTGAAAGAGAGTCCGAACAGCCTGGTGATCGATTTTTCTGGCGTGGATTATGTTTCCAGCGCCGGGCTGCGGGTGGTCATAAAGACGAATCATACGCAGACCGCAGCCGGCGATAAGATGATTTTGTGCGGACTGAAAGATTACGTGCTTGAGGTTTTTGAAATGTCAGGTCTCAGCAAACTACTGGATATCAGAGATGATATTGAATCTTCGACATCGTAATAATCTGCTTCATCAGGCCGTATTTTCTGAGGGAAGTATCCCTGGCAAACCATCTTGGCGGGGAGATAATGTCTTGGCAGAAGCTTGATACTGCTTTGTCCCGCCGCAGATTGCTGGCCTTTTTGCTGGCCGGTGGCGCGGCCGGATTGTCACCCTCGATATTATTGCGTTCTGCCTATGGTATGGGGCTTCTTGAACTGCCGACTGCAACGATTGGTGTCCGGGGTACCGGCGTCTATGCGGAGCCGGGGGCCCGGCGCAGCTACTACTGCAATTGTTACGGTACGGCCGAAATCGTCAGTAGCGCTGATCCGGCAGAGACGTTGACGGTGCAGACAGCACACCACGAGTCTCCAGTTTATATCTATGCCTCCCGGGCAGAGTCTCCGATACCGGGAAGTACATAGAGGCGGCACCCGTGTTCAATCACACCGACGCTGAACTCATCATGCTCGAATCGATTGTCTTCAGAACCCCTCCGTTTTCTGACAAGAGCGGGCGTGAGGGGCGGGGGTATTAGGGGTTTCACGAGATGGCGGCGTAAGGAGGTTTACCGCACGCAGCGCCGCAGGGTGAACTTCTTGATGCGGCTATCCTGAAATTGTGCTATACAGTCCCCGTCTGAAAGGGGGCCGGTCTGAGAAAGGAAAAGGGATTATCCGGTATCCGGAAATCCCTTTTTATCTATGGAGGCGGCGAGCGGAGTCGAACCGCTGAATAATGGTTTTGCAGACCACTGCCTTGGCCACTTGGCTACGCCGCCCTGTTCTCTACACTGGAACCGTTCTATATACCATAGAAAGGGGTTTTGACAAGAGGAAAAAAGGAAATATCAGGTAATGGATGTGAACACAGATAGTTTGCTTGCTGAACAAAAGAAGCTCCTGGCAGAGCTGGAAACGCTTATCGGGTATCGTTTTACCGACCTGCGTCTGCTCCAGAAAGCCCTGATCCATTCCTCCTATGCCTTCGAAAAGGGGCAGGCGGGTGAGGACAATCAACTGCTCGAATTTCTCGGCGATGCGGTGCTGGATCTGGTCATCGGAAACCTGCTGTACGATCGCTATCCCGACTTGCGCGAAGGCGATCTGACCCGGTTCAGGGCCTCGCTCGTCAACGAGACCAACCTCGCCCTGATGGCCCGTTCCGTGGAGCTCGGGCGTTTTCTCTGCCTCGGAAAGGGGGAGGATGCCGGAAGTGGCCGGAATAAATCATCTATTCTTTCCTGTGCCTTTGAAGCCGTGATCGGGGCGGTTTTCAGGGACAGCGGCTATCTATCGGTTGCGGAACTGGTGGAAGCGCTTTTTGTTGCCTCTCTTGAGGAGAAAAAAAACGACCTGCAGCTGGCAGACGCCAAAAGCAGGCTGCAGGAGCTGCTCCAGGAAACATTTAACGAGGCGCCCACCTATCGCCTCGTCGGCGAGGAAGGTCCTTCCCATTGCAAACAGTTCAGTGTCGCCGTCGTCTTTCGTGATAAAGTCCTGGGAACCGGACTGGCCAGCTCGAAAAAGGAAGCGGAGCAGCGCGCTGCCGCTCTCGCTTTGAAGCAGTGGCAGGCCGACCCGGCAGGCGATTGATTTTCGTGCTTATTATTCCCTATTTCATCCAGCACCAAGGATGTCCGCACCGTTGCCTGTTCTGCAATCAGCATGCAATTGCCGGCCCTGGAAATGGGGCACCGGCCGATCCGGAAGAAGATTTGAGTCTGTGCGTTGAACGCTGGCTTGGCCGTTCAAAGGAGCCGGGAAAAGCACAGGTCGCTTTCTTCGGTGGGTCCTTTACCTGCCTGGAGGAGACCTTGCAGCGACGGCTGCTGGAAGCGGTACAACCCTATATCCGGGCAGGGCGGGTAGACTCGGTAAGAGTGTCGACGCGGCCGGATTGTCTGAGTCCGGATATCTGCGAATTCCTGCAGGGATACGGGGTCCGGTCCATCGAACTGGGAGTCCAGTCAATGGATGATGATGTTCTTTTCAAGGCACGCCGCGGACACACCGCGAACGATGCCAGGGAGGCCATGAAATTACTCGCGGGATCGGGCTTTGCTGTCGGTGTGCAGCTGATGCCGGGACTGCCGGGAGAAACCACCAGCTCATTTCTTCATGGCGTTCGGGAGATCGCCGCATATCAACCGGACTTTGCGCGACTCTACCCGACGCTTGTTATAAAAGATACCGAACTGGCGCGACTGTATGCGATCAGTTCCTGGAAACCGCTTACGCTGCAACGGGCAATCACCTTGTGCAGAAGGGCTCAGGACCTGTTCAGCAGGCGGGGAATCGGCGTTATTCGCATGGGACTGCAACCTTCAGTCGAGCTCGAGAAGCAGGTTGTCGCCGGCCCCTATCATCCCGCCTTCGGAGAACTCGTGCAGGGACGAAGATGGTATCTCAGGACCAGGAAGATGCTCAGGGAAGCTGGCTCCGGCAGGTCACTGACGGTGACGATATCGGATCGGGATTATTCCGCCTTTGCCGGTCCGGGCAGGCAGAACCTGAAGCGCCTTCGCAGCCTGCCATTTTGCGGTACACTTATTGTGAGGACGGATAAAGCTATGCCACGCGGACAGGTTCACCATGTTATCAGTTAATCATCTCGATATCCGCTACGGCGAGAAACAATTGTTCAGGGATGTCTCCGCCGTTGTCTATCCCGGCAACAGGATTGGACTGGTCGGGGTCAACGGCACGGGGAAAACGACCCTGATGAAGATCATGGCCGGGGAAACCGCAACGGATGACGGGATCGTCAATCGCTCCAAGCTCTTTACCGTTGCTTATCTGCCCCAGGAAGCCGGGGTTTTTGATTCGGCTCGAACCGTCTACGAGGAAGCGGAACAATCATTCGGCACGGCCCTTGCCCTCCAGCAGGAGGCCGCGCATCTCAACAGGCTGCTGAGCAGGACATCCCCGGAGAGTGAGGAGTTCAAAGAACTTCTTGAACGGCAAGGTGAAATTCAGCATCGGCTCGATGAAAGCGATATCTATACCATCCGGACCCGGGTGGAGACCATATTGCACGGTCTAGGTTTCAGCGAAGAGGACCTGCAGCGTCAGGTCTCATCATTCTCCGGCGGCTGGATCATGCGGCTGATGCTGGCCAAGATGCTTCTTGCCGCACCTTCACTGATGCTGCTCGACGAGCCGACCAATCACCTCGATCTCGAATCACTCACCTGGCTGGAAAACTTTTTGCAGTCCTACCAGGGGGCGATGGTCATCATCTCGCATGACCGGGCCTTTCTTGACCGTACGGTCAATCAGACCTGGGAGTTGAGCCTGGGCAGGCTCACCGTCTACAAGGGCAATTACTCTTTTTATGTCACCGAAAAAGAGGAGCGACGCCGGATTGAAAAGGCTTCCTATGACAACCAGCAGGCACAGGTTCGCCAGACCATGCGTTTTGTCGAGCGTTTCCGGGCGAAATCCACCAAGGCCCGTCAGGCCCAGAGCAAACTCAAGCAGCTTGAAAAACTCGATCTTATCGAACTCGCAGACGACGAGCAGTCAGTCAGGTTTTCCTTTCCGCAGGCCCCCCATTCCGGCCGCGATGTGCTGTCGCTTGAGTCCATAACCAAAACCTACGGCGGCAAAGAGGTCTTCAGGCCGGTTGACCTGCAGCTGCAGCGGGGCGACAAGGTTGCCATCGTCGGGGTCAACGGTGCCGGGAAAACGACACTTCTAAAAATCATGTCCGGCCAGCTTGATGCGGACAGCGGGACGCGCCGGCTCGGCAGCGGTGTCCAGATCACCTATTTCGGCCAGCATCAGGCCCAGGAACTCAGTCCCGGGTATACGGTCCTGGAGATCATGTCGCACGGTTCGGAAGATCTGACCATCACCCGGATGCGCTCGCTGCTCGGGGCGTTTCTGTTTCGGGGAGAGGATGTGGACAAGAAGGTATCGGTTCTTTCCGGCGGGGAGAAAAGCCGTCTCGCCCTGGCGCGGATGATCGCGACCCCGGCGAACTGCATGCTTCTCGATGAGCCGACCAACCATCTGGATATGAGCTCGCAGGAAGTCCTGCAGGAGGCCATGCGCCAGTACGGCGGTACCATCGTTGTCGTCTCCCACAATCGCTATTTCCTTGACCGCTTTGTGAACAAGGTTATCGAAGTCAAAGACGGCTGTGTCTCCCTGCATGACGGTAACGTTGCCGACTACCTCTACCACCAGGAGCTTCTGAGCCGTCGCCAGACCGAGGAAAAGAAAGGAGGGGAAACCATTTCTTCACCAGAGACAGAGTCTTCGCGCGATAACAAAAAGGAAAAACGTCGCAGGGAGGCTGAACGGCGCCAGAAAAGGCAGCAGCTCGCCGGTTCCTGGCTGAAAAAGCTGACCGAGGCGGAGAAAAAGGTGGAGAAACTGGAATTGAAAAAGGAAAAGATTGAAAAACTGCTGGCGGATCCCGCCCTCTACCAGGATCAGGATCGTTGGAGTACGGCAAGCCGGGAGTATGAAGAGTGCCGTCGCCGGATAGATCGCTGGATGGGGCGCTGGGAAGTAGCCCAGACGAAA
>JAHEMX010000042.1:8131-13338 GCA_024643445.1 Desulfobulbaceae bacterium
AAATTGATGAAATAGACGCAGCGCTTGAAAATGGTTGAAACCGGTTTCAAAGCCGGTGTCAATCGGCTGCTGGGGAGCAGGTGATCGGCCGGCCGGCCGTTTCCTTTGTGCGTGACGGGCAGGAAGGGCTTGCAGCCTGACGGAATCAGGCGGAAGAGCGTCGTTCTTGCGGATTGTCCGTATCATAGGGAAAGAAGCGATCCGTGGGCCGTTTTATCATAGAATGATTGCATTTCCATTGGTCTCTGAGCTATGTTAGTGGAAACGATTATCATCAAGGAGGGTGCGCTATGAAGAAATGGGAATGTACGGTCTGCGGCTATATTCACGAGGGAGACGAGCCGCCTGCGGAATGTCCGATCTGTGGAGCCGGCAAGGAATATTTTATAGAGATTGTCGAAAAACAGGAGGAGTCCCTCACCGACGTGACAAAGGTTGAGGGAGCTGCTTCTGCCTCGTCCGCACCTGCTCAGGCCGGCAAGCCGACCGGTATTGCCGCGCTCGTCTTGAAGCATCACCTGCATCCTATCTCCGTGCATACGCCTAACGGCGTGCTGCCGCTCGCCGTCCTGTTTCTCTTTCTGGCTATCGCCTTCGGTCTGGCAGGATTTGAGACGGCAGCCTTTTTCAATCTCGTCTTTGTGCTGTTGACCATGCCGGTCGTTATTTTCACCGGTGTTCTGGAATGGCGGAATCGCTATCGGGGCGTCATGACCCGTATTTTCGGCATCAAGATCGGTGCTTCGATCGTCGTGAGCAGCACGCTTTTGGCAATGGTAATCTGGCGTCTGGTTGATCCCGGGGTGGCGTCCTCCGGCAGCCGCTGGGTCTATTTTCTGGTCGGCGTCGTCATGGTGGGAGCCGTTGGGCTTGCCGGTCACATGGGTGGCAAGCTGGTCTTTGACACGAGAGATCGATAGATAGTATCCGCAAACAGGCTCATGGCAAAAAGTGAACCCCGTTATGCCTATCAGGCATAACGGGGTTTTTGTGTTTATGCCGGCCGTGACCTCCCTTCCCCGGACCGCAAAAAAAGAGTTTCCTGCCCGCTAGCGGATGATAACCTCAACCCTCCGGTTCTTCGGTTCAACGACGTTGTCTGCCGTGGGGATCAGCGGGTTTCCTTCGCCGTGCGAGGTCGTGGTAATAATATCGGGATTTATGCCCTCTTTCACCAGGGCTTTCTGGACCTGTTTGGCCCGCCTGACGGAAAGCTGATAATTGTATTTCGCGTCTCCGGCTCTATCGGTGTGCCCGTTTACACTGATATCCATTGACTCCCGCTCTTTTGCGGCGTTCACGATAAGAGGAATCTTCTTCTTTGATGCATCGTGCATGCGGATAGCGTCAAAATAAAAATAGAGCAGAAACTTGATGGGCGGCAGGGGCTGAATCTGAATGACCTTGCCGAAAATCGCCTTTATTTCCTCATCTGCCATGGGCTTGACCGGACCGGGAGGGCTTTCCTGTCCTGAAACAAGAACGGACTGTTTGGCCTATGTCAGTGTTTGTGTACCCTTGTCTGTAGTGATGTCATTTCACCAATGCTGCCGTCAGGGTTTGGCATCAGCACAAAGGTGCTCTTGGGACTGCATCCCGTCAACGCAAGGCACACGAGCAGTAAAAATAACATTTTTTTCATAGAGCTATCCCGCTTTTAGGGTACCTTGAATAATCGGATCATTCGTTTGAGATCCAGGCATGCGTGAGATTTTACTGCCGGCATATCGTTGCTGTTCCGAGGATGAAATTTCGAGCATAACACCGAGATCGGGCGAATAGGCGATTATTCAAGGTGTCCTTTATTCTTCAACCCTCACAAGAAAACTGGTGTCATGCACCGCGACTTTAGCCCCCGGCGTCTCTATCTGGACAGATTCCGGGGAAAGCCTTGACATCACGCCGGAAAGGTATGAAAAGGTACCTTTCTGGAATTGTGTCTTCATCTCGAAACGGTTCTCCTCAGGTTGGAAGACGAACTGGGCAAGAATCATTTCGCTCCCCGGTCCCATGGCAATGATGGTATCATCACGCAGGATGAGTCCCATTGCGCCGTCAGCGCCGGTTTTCATTATATCATCAACATAGAGGCGGGTTCCCGGTTCGGCCGGTGTTTCCTTCTGACCGCGTATAATCATCGAGTTGCCCTCGACTTTTCTGATTGTGCCAACGTCTGCACCAGATGCCGATGTCACCAGCAAAATGATCAGACTTAATAATGCGAATGTGAAAACTTTCACCTGGCCCTCCTCTGCGAATATGGATGACGGTGCGAATCGTTTATCATCTCTGCTGTTTCGGGACAGCGGATTAATGGTCGAAGGCTCTGCTGATGTCGCCTGCAGCTCCCCTGACCGTTAATCCGGACCTGAAGTCAGGCAAAAAACGATAAATAAGGGTGCCACGAAATGATGATAGTACTCAGGGGACTGCCGCCTGAACAGGAATCTTAACCGGTTCCCCCCCTCCTGATAAGGATAGCAAAAGCGGACGCGTAACTCAAGCCGGCAGGACATATATCCCTAACTTGCCATAAAAATATCGTGCATCGCAGAAGATCTTCCCGCCGGGCGGACCTGTCTCCTTGTTGCGCCACCGGGTCATCGTGCATAAGATTGTCTACAAAGTGGTATTGTCGTTATCGTGCTCAACCACTCCATGGTGCGAGAACGGCTGCTTGTTGCCGCCATGCGGTGATGAGTTTGTGGAAACGATGTGGCGATTGCCAGGAAAAGCAGGACCAGTCACGAGGCGTCTTTGATGATGAAAAACGAAAACCGGGATTACCTTTGCCAGGCCGATGCACTCGACCACCTGCGCTCCGAGAATACGCGACTGAAACAAGAGAATGCGCACACAACGAGCTTAAACAGGAAACTTCGGGAAAACCTGGAAGCCTGCGAGAAGAGAAATCTGTCAGCTCAGACTGTGCGGCGCGACGAGCAAACCTTGCGCCTGGCTGAACTGATAATCGATAAAAGTCCGGCTATTCTTTTCCGCCGGCGAGCCGCAGAAGAGCTCAAACAGCGCACGATGGTCTATGTCTCGCCGAATATTTCAAGATTTGGCTACAAGGCGGAAGATTTCCTGTCCGGAAAGATGATGTTTCGGGACATCATCTTTCCGGAGGATGGTGCAAGACTCACCGAAGAAATTAATACAAACGTCAGAAATAACAATGCATCCTATACCCAGATCTATCGAATTGTGACCAGCAAAGGGGAGGTCCGCTGGATAGAGGATCAGACCTCTGTGGTCGTTGATGATCTGACGGGTGATCGTTATCATCAGGGAATTGTCATAGATATCAATGAGCGCAAAGAGGCCGAGGAAAACCTTCGTAAAAGTGAAGAGAAATATCGAAGGATTGTTGAAACGGCCGGGGAAGGTTTCCTGTTGCTGGACCGGGAACTGAACATCGTCGATTTGAATTCAGCATATGTCCGGATGGTTGGCGGTAAACGGGAAGAACTTATCGGCAGAAATCCTTTCGAGGCGGCAAACAACGGCTATAAACAATTCTGGTCGACCGGTGGTGAAGAGGATAGTCGCCGGGTTTATCGTGAATTTGAGTGCGAAATCAAGGATGAAGGCGGGCGGGCTGTCCCGGTGCTCGTTCATGCCAACACCTTGCGCTCTGACAGCGGTGAGGTGATCGGGAACATGGCTTTTGTCACGGACATGACAGAGCAGAAGAAAGCCTTATCGCTGGCCGGAGAAGTTCAGCGCAGTCTGTTGCCCGACCACGCCCCGGTAATAAAAGGTTTCGATATTGCCGGCAGGAACATTCCCTGTGACGAGGTTGGCGGGGATTACTTTGATTATCTGTGGGACGGGCGCACAGAACAACCCCGGTTCTCGGTTGTTGTCGGGGATATTTCAGGGCATGGAGTTGATTCGGCATTATTGATGTCGAGTGCGCGGGCTTTTCTGCGGATGCGGGCCTCGCAGCCCGGCTCAGTGTTGGATATTGTCACGGCAATGAACCGGCATTTGACTGAAGATGTAAGTGATTCCGGACATTTCATGACGCTCTTCTATCTGACGCTAGACAAGGGGCAAAACAGATTCGAGTGGATACGGGCAGGGCATGACCCGGCCTGGCTTTATAACCCGGCCGCTGACCGGTTCGAGGAGCTCAAGGGGCCGGGCCTCGCCTTGGGAATTCACCAGGGATTCAGCTACCAGGTCCAGCAGCGCTCAGATTTGACGCCGGGACAGATAATCATGGTAGGGACCGATGGTATATGGGAAGCATGTAATCAATACGGAGAGATGTTCGGCAAGGAACGGATCAAGCAGATTATTCGCAGAAACGCAGCCGCCAGCGCAGAAGCTATCCTGAATCAGGTGATAGAGGAACAGGCGCTGTTCTGTCAGGGAACCCGCTCCGAAGATGACGTGACACTCGTCGTGGTGAAAATAACCGGTTAGCCCCGGCAGCAGGGGGAAACGCGATCCGCTGAGGTGTGACGAATCCAGATCGTTTCGTGGCTGCAGCGCCAACAGGAGGCGATGGGCCGTTGCCGGTCCATCGCCTCCCCTTTTGCAGCATAACAGGAGCCTGTGCTGGTTATTCTCTCAGCCTTTCAATGCCTCGGCGATGGAGTCACAGACATAATCGATATTTCCGGTGGTGAGGCCGGCAACGTTGATTCTGCCGCCGCCGCCAATCACGTAAATGGCCTTGTTTTCCCGAAGCCAGTCAACCGTAGCATCGCTCAGGCCGCTGAAGGAAAACATGCCCCTCTGCCGGGCGATGGAAGAAAAGTCCTGGTTAACACCACGACCGGCCAGCCCGTTTACCAGGGCCGAACGCATGCTGATGATTCGCTTGCACATGCTGGATAGTTCAGCGCGCCAGGATTGTTCAAGTGTCGGATCAGAGAGAACGGTTTTTACGATCAGGCCGCCATGGGCGGGCGGATTGGAATAACAGACACGAACGGTTTTCTTCAGGTGACTCAGGGCGATCTGGGTTTCTTCGCGACTCGGACTGACGATGGTAATGGCCCCGGTCCTTTCATTATAGAGACCGAAGTTCTTGGAAAATGAGCTTGAGATGAAAAAGTCACCAACCTTCCTGGAAAAGGCCTCCACGCAGGCCCGGTCTTCTTCGACGCCGCTGCCAAAGCCCTGGTAGGCAAAATCAAGAAACGGTGTCCAGCCCTTTTCGCTGGCGAGCTGTGCGACGGCCTGCCATTGAT
>JAHEMX010000462.1 GCA_024643445.1 Desulfobulbaceae bacterium
GTATAGTCTCTCCCCGACTGGTGAAGATGTCGCCATTGCGATCGACTTTCACGTCCCGGCCGGGGTTGACCGTGTCCATATGACAGGCGAAAAATACCGGATCCGCTCCGTTTGAGCCATTAAACCGGATGATCAGGTTGCCGGTGTTCGAACCGGTCTGGGCCGAGGACTCGTCCTCGCCGATGAAATCCGCCCCGAGTGAGGAAAATGTTTGCTTGAGGTAGTCGGCAACCCCCTTCTCGTCGCGGGATGGGCTGCTCAGTTCGCACAGGGTGGTAAAATGTTCTGCAAGTCGCTCTTTGTTGATGTTCATGTATGGTTAATCCTTGATGGCGTCGTAAAAACTCTTCATCTGTTTCGCTGCTGCAACATTTCTATCATCACGACGCACTGGAGTACGCCGAAATAATAGAAATGTTTATGCGCCTCGCATATGAAGTTTTTTACTTAGCCATCGTGTATTTGACTTTTTACGAATTCACCCACCTTGTGATGATATCGTGATGAAATAGATAATGTGGCCCTGATAATCAGTGGGACCGCTTAATTCTGCTGCAGGAGAACAACCGCATGGCAGCTGATTCCTTCCTGCCTGCCGGTGTAACCCATTTTTTCTGTTGTCGTTGCCTTGATATTGATCTGCTCGACGCTGCAGCGGCAGTGTTCGGCAAGTTTTTCCCGCATTGACGGGAGGTGAGGCGCAAGCCTGGGAGCCTGGCAGACAACAGTAACATCGGCATTGATCAGTGACAGTCCCCGGGATGAGGCATCACGGACCACGGAGTCGAGAAGAACCAGTGAGCTGATATTTTTATACACCGGGTCGGTGTCGGGAAAATGCTGACCGATATCACCACTTGCCATGGCACCGAGAAAGGCGTCGCACAGGGCATGGGTCAGCACATCGGCATCTGAATGTCCGGCCAGGCCGCGATCATGGGTAACGGTGATACCACCAAGCACCAGCTGCCGGTTTTCGCTGAAACGATGGGCATCAAAACCATGTCCGATGCGTATGCCAGCTGTTCTGTTATTCATCAGGGTCTGGGCAAGCGCCAAATCCTCCGGCCGGGTGATTTTGATATTGTTCTCTTCACCTGGAACGAGCTGGACCGGGATACCGGCCCGCTCCAGCAGTGACGCCTCGTCGGTCACATCGACATCTCCGTTTGCCTCAAATGCCTCAAGCAGAAGGTGCCGGCGGGCGCCTTGCGGTGTCTGCGCCTGCCAGAGCGAGTCCCGGTCAACGGTGGCGGTGATGCGCAGATCGGATCCGGCCCGTTTCAGGGTATCTTTCACCGGTACGGCGGCGATGGCGGCACCGGACTGGAGTATCTCTTCGTGACAGCGCCTGATAAGTGCTTCGGAAAGCAGCGGCCGCGCGCCGTCATGCACGAGGACAATTTCAGTATCGGCCCGGGTCGCTTCAAGGCCGGCGCGGACCGAATCCTGCCGTCTTCTGCCGCCGCCGATCACCGTGACCAGCGGTGCGGCCAGGCTGTGTTCCTGCAATAATATCCGGGTTTGAGCTATCTTTTCCGCGGGCACGACGACGATGATCTGGTCGATAAAGGTGCAGCGGCTGAATGGCTGGATGGCGTGAACAAGAACCGGTTTTCCCGAAAGATGCAGGTATTGCTTGGGGGTAGCCGCATGCATGCGGGTGCCGCTTCCCGCAGCGGGAATGATTGCAGCAGCGCGTGTTGTATTCATCACCTGGTTGATGTAGCGTCAGCGTCCTGGAAAATATAAAAGGAGCGGGCTATAAGCCGAATTCTGTACCCGTAAGGGTCATGATCATTTAACTGGGATACCGGTCGCCCGGTACCTCTAGCAACCTACCCGAAGATATTGGACGGGCAGCCCTCAAACATCTCCCTATTTGGTCTTGCTCCGGATGGGGTTTACCCTGCCTCCTGTGTCACCACAAGAGCGGTGAGCTCTTACCTCGCCATTTCACCCTTACCTGATCACTCAGGCGGTTTGTTTTCTGTGGCACTTTCCGCCGGTTACCCGGCGTTCGTGTTACGAACCATCCTGCCCTGCGGAGTTCGGACTTTCCTCCCCGGCACATCGGCCGGAGCGATCATGCACCCGCTCCTGCCTAGAATGTAGTTCTTCTGCCGGAAAGTTTAAAGGGAAATACCTCAATTATCCAGGGGGTGATGGTAAATCAGTCGCTGACAGGACGGACACTCAAGCAACTGGTCACCCCTGAGCAGGATATTATACTGCTGGGGTGGAAGGTTCATGAAACAGCCCTGGCACACCCCGTTGAGCACGTTGACGATGGCAAGACCATTGCGCCGCTGCCTGAGAAGGTCATATTTCCTGATCCTGGCCTGTTCGACCTCCTGGGCCTGCTTGTCGCGCTTGTTCTGCTTGGTCTTCTTTCCCTTGTTCAGGTCCTCGATTGTTGACCCGACTTTTTCGGTCTCTTCGCTCACCAGGGATTTATCCGCCTTGAGGAGGTTTTTTTCTTCCGTCACTTCGATGGTTAATTTCTCAACCTGCTCCATGATGGCGACGATCTTCTCCTCGTTTTCCTTGACGTTTCTCTTGGCGTCCTCGATCTCCTTGAGAAGAGCGGTCTGTTCGCGGCTCGTCTGCACCTGCATCATTTTTGACTGGCGTTCCTTGACATTGGCTATTTTGTCAGTCATCTCATCTTCGAGCGTGCGCCTTTCTTTTTCGAGCGTTTCAATTTTTCCTTCAAGCGTGCCGATAAGGCTTTCCCTGCCGGCAAGGGCCGATATACGCTTGTCGAGCTCTTCCTGCTCCTGTTTGATCTCGTTGTCGATCAGGTCAATCTTGAGATCGATTTCCTGAAGTGATACAAGTTTTTCTGTTAATTCGTTCAAGACGCTTCTCCTGTTTGGGTTCGTACCTGAGAAATTCTTATCCCGCCTGTTTCAGCACTGATTTCGTCAGGGCACTTACCCCCTCTACGGGGTGTTTTTTACTGTTACTGTAACTATTTATATTTAAAGTTATAAATGGGTTTTTTTCGGTTATTGATTCCTTTACTTCTATATCCCAATTGCGGTTGCGGAAGTACTCACGCAGTCTTTGTGCAAGCAGCTGAATCGCCGGTTTTTCCGTCGCATAATGCGTACCATCGATGATGCAGAAACCGCTCTCTTCCGCCCAGCGGGCCACGTTGTGCTTGATTTCTGCCGAGAGGTACACATCGGCCCCGTTCTTCCTGGCGATTTCCGCAAATTCCGAACCGCTTCCACCGCAGAGCGCCACGGTGCTGATGGATTCGGGCATGGTTCCGGCGACCCGGACTTCATCCAGGGAAAGTACTTCAAGCAACAGTGCCGCAAAGGTGGATTTACTCATGGCGGCTGGAAACGTGCCGATCCTGCCCATGCCGGCACCTTCTGACGGATGCGAGAGAGAAGGGACAAGCGGCCGGACGTCCTGCAGACCGAGGAGATCGGCAAGCACGTCGTTGACGCCGAGAGCGACACTGTCGAAATTGGTGTGACAGGCAAAAACAGTAAGGCGGCCACTCAGTGCCGTCTCCAGGAAACTC
>JAHEMX010000463.1 GCA_024643445.1 Desulfobulbaceae bacterium
CGATTCTGCCCGCATGATCTTGATCTGTCTCATCCATGTCAATCAGGGTAATATGCAGAGATCGCTGTTCCCCCGGCTCTTCAGGTATCCTGATTTCGAACATGACGGGAGGTCTTTGACGTTCCTCAAGCGATAACCGGGAAAGAATAGCCGGCGGAACAACCATATCGGCGGTACGACCCTCGATCCTATCGCCCACCAGGTTCAACATGCTGCAGGCACTTGCATTGCACGTCCTGATGAGACCATCGTAACTGATGGCAATCAGGCCGACCGGCAGGGAAGAGACGAGCACATCGGTAAATTCTCCCATTTTCTTCAATCGTGTCTGGGTTATCCGCAGACCCTGCAGCATCAACAACGATAAAATTCCGCCAACACCTACCAGAAGCAGTATGACAGAGAGGATAACGATCTGGACAAACTGTGTGTGAACAGATGTTGCAAACTCGCTCAGATCCAGTTCGGCAACGAGAAAAAGGGTACTTCGCGATATTTCGTCAATCGTCTCCTGGCGCTCTCCGGAAAACTGTTGTTCAGGTAATTTCCGGCCCCCCATTCTTCCCCGCATCATATCCCTCATCGGGGAGCCCATTTTGTCTCTTGCTCTGATCGGTCTGAAGATTCGGGCAATCTGGAATACCTTGTCTCCGTTATTTTCTGCACTTTCCAAACGGCTGACCTGACGCTGGCCATCTTCTTCAAGCGTGGCGAGAAAGAGCATCGTATCAGGCGATATGATGCCACCGATACGGCTGCTATCGCCATGGGCCAGGATTTTTCCTTGTTGATCGACGAGGTAAAGAGAAAGGATGCGAGGATGTTCAAGTCCGTTTTCAATCACCTGCTGGATGGATTGAAGCCAGTTCTGCTGGTCCACTTCGCCCCTGAGCAGCCCTCTGAGCAATTGATCCCGAGAGGCGGAAGAGACAAGGCTGAGAACGGCCGTGCCTTCCTGTTCCAGAGCAATGCCCATGAGCTTTTTCTCGCGCTGGAAATTGCTTACCGCAAAGACCCCGATAATCAGGGCAAGCAGTCCGCAGGCTGCCCCGAAAATAAGGGGAGAGGCATAGAGGATGCGCCCAGATTTTAATCGCTCATTTTTCCCCATCTTGCTCCTGCAGAATCTTCTCGATAATAACTCGGGATATCATATAGGTGGAAACGATACCTTCATTGCCCATTGGACCGGAGGCAAGCGTCTGACCGCTTATCAACGGGTTATCAGAGGCGTAATAAGCGTATCTTACTTTCATTGTCTGGGGTATATGCCCCTGGATAATTGCCGCATTGATTGCACGCTGATAATGTCCCCCCTCCATTTCAATGCCAACAGCCCGCCAGGATGAAGAATAGAAGCGTTCCAGCACATCACGATTCTGCAGTGACGTACCGAGAACGGTGACGAGCGGTCCGCTGAAAACCGGTATATTCTCGTCAAAATCAGATTCTGAGAGTTCGTTGTTTACAATATAATTATGCGGCGTACCTTCCATCACGTGAGCGGTGGCCAGCATGATATCACCTTTCTTGCCAGGCAGGATGCCGGCCTTGCCCATGATCGAGATCGATTCGATTTGAAACATAACTTCCTGTCCGTCAACCGTGCAGGGACAGAGTAATTCATCCATCACCTCATAGGCCTGTGTACCAAATGCATAGTCCATAATGACAATGACCGGCTGGTGTATCTGGATATATGACCGGTCGATGGCAACCCTTGCATGTGAACATTGAGGTTCCAGTTTCTCGGCATCGATAATCTGAACATCGATATTTGACCCGGAATGGTCTTCAATAAAAACAAAACCAAACCGCTCGGCATAGGCATCAACATCCACGTCAGATTCCCGTATCTGATGGATCATTTCGTACAGATCCTTCGATGGAGAAATTCCCGATTCATTCAAGGCGCCATATCCGTACAGGATATTCCTGAAAGAATGAAGATTGGCACTGACGATATTAATCGGTTTTTTATGCAGGCCGAGATCAATCAGCTTCTTTTTTATGGATCGGGAAAGAGCGGAGGCATAGCGGTGATGACCGAGAATCTCCTGCAGCGAAGGGGTAAAATGAATTGAGAGCGGATCTTCATGGGATTGTTCTTCATCCATCACTCGCTGACCAAGAGAATAGATAATCCTGAAAAGTCCGTTGTTGTATCGGTTGATCTTGTTTTTCTGGAGATATTCGTATGTCGCCCGGGTTTCCTTATAGGTTCTTCCGACGATAATAGAGAGATTCCATATGGCCTGGTCAAGTTCGGCACCATCGGGCTCTTCCGAGGCTTCGATGATTTTCCTCAGTTCATGCCATTCCTGAGAAGTTTCCTGACCTCGCAGACATATCTGAGCGTGAATTTTCTTTGCCTCGTTATTGAGAAAGGTAAGATGTGTCAGGATGTCGTAAATCTCCGTTGATCCCCTGGTCACGACAAAGCAGATTTCTCTTTCGGAAACGATATAGGACAGGCGACGGCGCTTTAAAGGGACCACCTCTTCAAAAGAGGTCCCTTCGAGGTCTTCCTGGGCGGTCAGAACAACCTTGCAGCATTTTTCAATCCCTCTCGGCAGCCGGTCTATGACATACTCGAGCCCTTTTAATTCAACAATGCGGGCGTCACCCATCGATCCATAGATTTCGGGACTGAATTGCCGCAAAGCATCTTCCAGCTTCTGCCCGGATTTCCCGGAAGGCTGATATGACCCGCTCAGGATAAAAGCATCTGCAAGTGTTTTGAATGCAGCGATTGCGGTGCGTGCCTTTTGCGATTTTGACAGTTCTTCCATGAAAAAATCCTCTGATCGTCAGGGAGGGTAAACATAAAACGCCTCTTCACAACACCAGTTTGCCACCCTTACCGGTTGTTTTCAACAGCGTTGTTGGCTGCATATTTAGTCTTTACGACAGAGTAGCCGGTGCGCAAACAATCTTTTTCCGCTCGCCGTGCGGAAAAATACGGCCTATGAACCATGCCCAGCAATGAATTGTCAGAAGTCCTTTTACCATAATCCGCCGCTGTTATCATGACAGACAAAAGTGCCGGCCGCCCTGAAAAATTGGTTTGTCTCTCCCATTGTCACCATCGCTTTCAGGCAGCAAGGGGTCAGCGGTCAGGGCATCCGCTCTTTGCGAAGATGGCATGCATGCAGCTTTTTAACCGTGCAGCGGATAATCACCTGCCATTCAACCACTGCCTTTTGTCCGGCCGAATGATTGGATACAGAGGCCGGCCATAATGAAAACAAGCCCGAATAGCGAGGATGCCAGAATCTGTTCACCAACAAGGAAATGAATGGGTAGCAAAGAGAGAAATGGAGAGAGAAAAATCAGATTTGCGATTTTTGCCGTTGAACGGGTCAGTTTCATGGCCATCAACCAGAGAACAAATGAGATTCCCATCTCAAAAAAGCCGATATAGACGGCTCCGAGCAGGCCGGCCGCAGGAACCATCCTGAATCCTTCAGTGCAAGCAAGATAGAGCGCAATTACAGGGATACTGACAAGGAAATTGAGAAACAGACCGACCACCGGGT